>SEDB01000614.1 GCA_004210715.1 Pedobacter sp. | reverse complement strand
ACCATGGCACAGGTTCATGCTTTGTTACTGATTTCTCCAGAAGCATTGACAACTGAAGAGATCATGGAAACTTTGAGTATCTCAAGAGGAAATGCAAACATGACACTTCGTGATTTAATAGGTTGGGGCTTAATTGAAAAGCAACATAAGGCCGGGGAAAGAAAGGAATATTTTTTTGCTGATAAGGATGTTTGGAACATCGCCCGCCAGGTTGCCAAAGAACGTAAGAAAAGAGAGTTGGAGCCTGTGTTGAAAGTATTGAATGAGCTATCAACAGTAACCGGAGATGAAAAAGATCCTGCGTTCAAAACCTTTAAAAAATCGGTCACAGACATTAACAAATTGGCTGGCAATGTAGATAAAACTTTGGAAACCATGCTAAAAGCCGAAGAGAGTTGGTTCTGGGGATCAGTTTTAAAAGTGTTTAAATAGTATCTAGATGTGAGTATTTAGTATCAAGATTGTTTGCCATAATCCTAAGCCTTAACAGGCTTAATTTTTTAAACTAAACTTTCATTTTTTACTGAAAGTATAAAAATATAAATAAAATGAAAACGCTAAATAACCACGTAATCTTATTCGATGATGAATGTCCAATGTGTTACGCTTACACTAAAGCATTCATTAAAACAGGAATGCTCGATTCAAATGGACGTGAATCTTATCAAAATACACCAGATCATATTTGCCCTTTGGTTAATAAGCAGCGAGCAGCCAACGAAATTGCCTTGGTAAATACTGATAATGGAGAAGTTACCTACGGTATTGCAAGTTTGTTCAAAATTATTGGGCATGCGATGCCGATTTTCAAACCATTATTTGCATTTAAGCCATTCGTTTTTTTCATGTCTAAAGTGTATGCTTTCATTTCTTACAATAGAAAAGTAATGATCCCAGTTGAAGCCAAAACAAACACTTTACAACCAAACTTTAAGCTAAATTATAGAATTGCTTATTTGTTATTCACTTGGTTAGTTACCGCTTATATTTTGACGAAATATGCCCACTTGCTTACCGATTTTGTTCCTTTAGGCAGTCATTACCGGGAGTATTTTATTTGCGGGGGCCAAATATTATTTCAAGGGTTAATCATTGGAATATGCATGAAACAAAGGATTTGGGATTATTTAGGCAATATGATGACCATTTCATTTGCAGGCTCACTTTTACTTCTCCCAATCTTAATCTTAGCCAAATACATGGAAATCTATCCTATCATTTTCATACTCTATTTTTTAATGGTTGCCGGCTTGATGTTTTTGGAACACATCCGAAGAAGTAAAATATTAAAGTT
>SEDB01000136.1 GCA_004210715.1 Pedobacter sp. | reverse complement strand
ACAAATTGCTGAATTCTTGCTGCAACTTCTTCTTCGGTTAAGTTTAAAAGTTTTTCGGTTCCAAATTTTTCTACACAGAATGAAGCTAATGCAGAACCGTAAATGATTGCATTTTTCATATTGTTGAAGTTGATTGTACCAACTTTAGCCAAATAACCTATGAAACCGCCAGCAAAAGTATCGCCAGCACCAGTTGGATCGAAAACTTCAGCTAATGGCAATGCAGGCGCAGAGAAGATCTGATCTTCGTGGAACAATAAAGCACCGTGTTCGCCTTTTTTAATGATTAAATATTTTGGCCCCATGGCAAGAATTTTCTTTGCTGCCTTAACTAAAGAGTATTCTCCAGATAACTGACGTGCTTCAGCATCATTAATGGTTAACACATCAACCATTTTGATCGTGTCCAATAAATCATCCATCATAATGTCCATCCAGAAGTTCATCGTATCCATTACGATTAATTTTGGGCGGTTTTTTAAGCGTTTGATTACCGTTTGTTGTACTTGTGGGGTTAAGTTTCCTAACATTAAGTATTCACAATCCTGATAACTCTCTGGAATGATTGGATCAAAGTTTTCCAATACATTTAACTCCGTAATTAAAGTATCGCGACTGTTCATGTCGTTATGGTATTTTCCTGACCAGAAAAATGATTTTTCGCCAGCTTTGATTTGTAAGCCTTCCGTATCAATACCATGATTTGTGAAGGTATCGATATCCGATTTTGGAAAATCATCGCCAACAACTGCCACAATTTTTGCTTTCTTGTAGAAGTAAGATGCGGCTAAACTCGCATACGTTGCAGCGCCACCAACGATTTTATCCGTTTTTCCGAAAGGAGTTTCAATAGCATCAAAAGCTACAGTACCTATGATTATCAGACTCATATGTTTTATTTTGAATTTTTTTAAAAATTTTTCTCTGCAAATATTGCATAAATAATTTAAAAGCCCTAATATTGCATTCCCAAAACGAACAAGGGTATATGTACTGCAAAGTACAAATAACCTCGTTTTAGGAAACAACCAGCACTCCTTCTTAGCTCAGCTGGTTAGAGCATCTGACTGTTAATCAGAGGGTCGCTGGTTCGTTTAGGGATAGGCCGAAAAGTTTGTTCCAATTGATGTAAGGAGCGCATTAGAAGAAACTTAAATTTTAAGTTAATTTCAATTATCTCGCTGTTGCTTCATGAGTTTATTAAGAAAAATAAATCAGTCTTGTGAAACACTCTTGAAAAACTTAATGATTACTTCATCGGCAGCTGCCGGATAAGTATGATTACCGGCATATGAATACAATACGAAGGGATTATTGGCTTTGGAAGGATAAATTACTGCATTTTGAGCATAAAAGATTCCTTGTTGTGCACATCCATTTAACCTCATTACTTCTTGATACATTAATTTTTGCCATAAAGGCTTTACTAATGGATCGTTTTCTCCCCTGGCGCTTTTTGCCAGCCAGATCTTTTGCCTTGTGGGTCTGTTAATTGTCCTGGAGTGTTCAATCCTTGAGGATATATAATAATCGCCTCTGGCCATCGCTTTTCGTAAGCCCTGTTTTTCATCATATTTGTCATGTTTCCTCCATGACCATGAAAAATAAAAATAATTGGGGTTGCCTTTGTTTTTGCTGTTGAGGGAATGTAAGCCAAAGCCTCTCTTTGAATGTCGTTAATTGTCCACTGCATTAATTTAGGAGTCGTGTCGATTTGTTTTGTTGCACTTTTAACAACAGAAATGTGAAAAAGAACAACTAGAACCAGAAGTGTTCTTAAACCAATTGATATAGGGGTTTTTAACATAACGGTATGACAAAGAATAGATCCATTGGTTTAAGAAAATCACGTAACATTAATCCGTTTTTCTCATATTTAAGTATTAAATTCTCGTTTAGTATTTAAATGTTCATGTTATGGCAGAAAAAAAATCGAAACTGGCTCAGATCAAAACAAAACCAACTGTAGAAAGTGTTGAAACGTTCATCAATAATATTAGCGATGAAGAAAAGCGTGAAGACAGTTTTGTTGTTTTGGATATGATGAAAGAAGCAAGCGGGGAGGTTGCTGTTCTTTGGAGCAGTGCCATTATTGGCTTCGGAAATAAACGATTTAAAAGTACGGCAACGGGTAGGGAGGTAGATTGGCTATTGATTGGATTTGCACCTCGAAAAGCAAACCTTTCGTTGTATCTTACCCTAAATTTTGCTGATCATGCTGATGTTTTGAAAAAACTCGGTAAGCACAAAATCGGTGCAGGTTGCCTCTACATTAATAAACTAAAGGATGTGGATTTAAATGTTCTAAAGTTTTTAATCAGGCTTTCGCTTGAAAAGCTGGCGAGTAATTGTTAAGGGGTTTCTCATTGATTATCTTCAGGAAAAACAATACCCATTGTTTGTGAATTTTTCGATGTACGAATATTTTAAGCGTTATACAATTCATTTTGGCATAAATTATTGACTGTTTTGCTAACACACATAAAAATTAAAAGAAAGATAACGGTTTTATTCTTTTAATCTGAAACTGAATTTATATTTTGCAGGCAAATAATTACACGACATGGCTTCAGGTTTTTTTGCGATTTTAGATGATATAGGTGCTTTGATGGATGATGTAGCGATGGCAAGTAAATTGGCTACACGCAAAACTGCCGGAATTTTAGGTGACGATTTAGCCGTTAATGCCGAAAAAGCCACAGGCTTTTTAGCTTCGAGAGAAATACCAGTTTTGTGGGCCATAACAAAGGGTTCTTTTCTCAATAAACTCATCATTGTTCCCATCGCTCTATTGCTTCAAGCTTTTTTTCCAATTGCTATTAAAGTTATTTTAATTTTGGGAGGCTTTTATCTGGCCTATGAGGGGGTTGAAAAAATCATAGAATACCTCTTTCATCGTTCAAAGCCCACGCATGAGGTCGCTGCCGAAGTTAGACAAGATGATGCCGAGGCAGAAAAAGCCAAAGTTAAATCAGCAGTTTTAACTGATTTTATTCTTTCCATAGAAATCGTAATTATTGCCTTGGGAAGTGTGCTCGATAAATCTTTAGCAATCCAAATTTTAACAGTTTCTGTAGTTGCTATTTTGGCAACTGTTGGCGTTTATGGCATTGTGGCTCTAATTGTTAGGATGGATGATGCCGGACATAAATTGATTAAAAGATCCAATGACAAAGGTTTTTTAGCATCACTGGGTCACACTTTGGTTAAAGCACTCCCAATTATTATTAAAGTATTAGCGGTGGTTGGAACAATTGCTTTGATTTTAGTAGCAGGTGGTATTTTTGTACATAATATTGAATTCATGCATCACGTTTTACCAAATCTTCAATCTACCATTAAAGAATTTTGTGCGGGTATAGTTGGTGGTTTAATTGCAATTCCAATCATGATGGGCGGTAAAAAATTGGTATCACTGGTTAAAAAATAATTCCAATACTTACAAATTTACCAAACCAGTTGTTTCTGCAATTCTACAAGCTTCCATGGCATTGGTTACATTCAGTTTTTGGAATATGTTTTGCCGGTGGCGGTTTACCGTATTGATGCTGAGTGCCAGTTTATCTGCAATTTCTTTACTCCTTTGTCCATGTTTAATCAATTTCAGAATTTCCTTTTCGCGGGCAGAAAGTAAACTGCTAAACCGATCCTCATCATGATCAATTACTTTTCCTGTTTTTGTATTAATGATTACACCTTCTGGAATTTCGAACTCAGGATGGTCGTAAATAATATTGTAAAGGCAAAGTGCCAACCAGATGCTTCCATCATCAGAATTTCCAATATAGAGTAAGCGATGTTGAACTAAAACATACTTTCCTCCTTTATTTTTGATTCTAAGTTTTGTGATTACTTGATAATCTGTACGCTCTGCGGTATCAATCGTGTTTAGTAACTGGAAAAACTGAAACTCCAGTCTGTACTTTTTTTGCAAGTCTTGAGTATGAATTTTATCGAGCAATTCATCTTCCCAAATGGATTGTATTTCGCCGACTTGAAATGTTAAGCCTAATCGATCAGCAGCCGTTCCTGAGAAGATGTAGCTTTTTCTAGTCTTTAAATCACTTAAAACGCTAATGCAATTCTCTATTGTGCTGTACATTTTCGCAATATGCTTCGCATTATTTAGTTGAAAATCAGTTTTATAGCTTGTTTCAAAAGGTTGTGCAAAAAGCTTAATATCAAGTAAATCTCTCATACAAAATCAAAGGTAATGGTTATTTATTACCATTGAATTAAGCACAATGCATAAATAACTTTGCCAAATGGTTAGAATATCTTCATCAATACAAATAAACTCACAAAGGAAATAAAATGAAAAGAATTTTTTTAGCATTAGGTTTGTTGCTAAGCCTGAATGAATTACATGCTCAAAGTTTAGAAAAAATGCAATGGTTTAATGAGCCAGCGCAATGGCAGATTAAAAACAATAGTTTGATTATGCAAGTTACGCCTAATAGCGACTATTGGAGAATTTCTCACTACGGTTTTACGGTTGATGATGCTCCATTTTATTATGGCACTTACGGTGGCGAATTTGAAGCTAAGGTAAAATTAACCGGAGCATATAAAGCTCGCTTTGACCAAATGGGATTGATGATTCGCACTGATCACAAAAACTATATTAAGACAGGCGTTGAGTTTGTTGATGGGAAGTTTAACGTGAGTACGGTGGTAACACACGGGAAAAGCGATTGGAGTGTACTTCCTTTAGATAAAGTGCCTCCATTTATTTGGATTAAAGTGGTGCGAAGATTAGATGCGGTAGAAATTTTTTACTCTTTGGATGATAAGAACTATGTTATGACACGTAATGCACCTTTGCAGGATAATGCACCTGTGATGATTGGTTTGATGGCCGCCAGTCCGGATGGAAATGGCTTCGAAGCCAAATTTGAAAACTTTAAAGTAAACCATTTGCCAGATCAAAGGAGACTGGAATGGTTAAAAACACATTAACATTTTTGTGCGATAAATAAAATAATTTATCGCACATTTTTTTGCTGATTTTTCTGGGTGCGACTTCGTTAATTTTATAAATTGCAGAAAATTAACGATCTATATTCATTATGAATTTCAAATTAACCGCGTTGGCAATAATTTGCTTCGTAAGTTCCGTTTTTTATGGAAGTGCACAAGAAAGCCCTTTAAAATTATCCAATAGAACTTCTGATCCTGGAATGTACACGGTAATATTAAGATTCAGTCAGATTAGTAATTCAACCGACCCTGGAAACAGGAAATTTGAAGCCAGAAATTATTCTGGAAGTTTAACCACCTTAACCCCAACAAATAAAGAGCAAGGTATTGGCTATTCATACTCATATTCATTCATCAGAGGAAAATTGAATCCAAAATACAATGCTGATTTTATTTATACGCTACCGGCAAAAAATGGATCAAAGCTAAAAGTTGCTGAATCAACCTTTGTTAATGCAACTTATTTTGGCAATACCACGCCGGATGACTGGAAGGTTTATCGATTCTCGACAAAACAAGAAGATACTGTAACCGCAGTTCGTAAAGGATTAGTTGTTGATGTTAAGGATTTGCATGAAACTGATCAAGTAGATGGAATTGCTTACACCAGTAAAACAAACGAATTAATTGTTGAGCATGCTGATGGTTCTCTAGCCACTTATAGAGGAATTAAGAAGGGTAGCTTTGCTGTAAAAGTTGGCCAAACGGTGTATCCTGGTACAACACTAGGTTTAAATAGTAAATCGAATGGCAATTCTTATGGCGTATCTATTATGTTAACTTATTTAAAATCTGCCGATTTTGATGATGTTAGGAATAAAACTTTGGCCACATCCAAAAGCTTGTATGGTTTTATCACACCGCATTTTTGTACAGAGAATGGTGCTGATGTTGTGTTAATTTCACAACAGGATTATACCGCAACTTATCTGCCCGAAATCATCAGAAAAGAATTCACTAAAAAAGAATTGAAACAACAGTCGAAGTAAAGTTTGTTCTTAATTCTGAATCCCCCAATTTCTTGATGGGATTTTAAAATCTCATTTTAATCTTATTAGGGTAAGGATCATTTCATATCAAGATAAAAGCTGATATTTGAAGCTTTAATTATCCTAGTAATGAAACCTTATCTCCAACTTTTCGATTTTTCAAAAAAGATAAATTATAGAAATGAAATTTTAGCTGGATTAACAGTAGCAATGACTATGATTCCAGAATCATTATCGTTCGCTATTTTAGCAGGTTTTCCTCCGTTAACAGGTTTGTATGCCGCTTTTATTATGGGGTTGGTTACTGCTATTTTAGGTGGAAGACCAGGTTTAATCTCAGGGGGAGCAGGTGCTACCGTAATTGTACTGATTGCTTTAATGAAAAGTCATGGTATAGAATATGTTTTCGCTGCTGTGGCTTTTGCAGGCATTATCCAAATTCTGGTCGGACTTTTTAAACTCGGTAAATTCGTTAGGCTCGTTCCGCAGCCCGTCATGTTTGGTTTTGTTAATGGTCTGGCCGTCATTATTTTTATGTCGCAATTGGAGCAATTTAAAACCATCGTTAATGGTAATGTAGCCTGGCTAAGTGGTACGCCGCTTTATATTATGATTGGCCTCGTGGTTTTAACTATAGCTGTAGTGTTGTTGGTGCCGAAAATAACCAAAGCAATTCCGGCATCTTTAGTGGCTATTATTGTTGTTTTCATTGTGGTACTTGTTTTTAATATCGATACCAAACTAGTTAAAAATATTGCTTCAATAAGCGGTGGTTTTCCTCCATTCCATATTCCTAAAATTCCTTTTGATTTGGAAACACTAAAAATCATTTTTCCTTATGGATTAATTATGGCAGGCGTTGGTTTAACCGAAGGTTTGTTAACCTTAAATCTGGTTGATGAGATTACCGAAACCAAAGGAAATGGAAATAGAGAGAGTATTGCACAAGGCATTGCCAATATTACCAATGGTTTTTTTACTGGTATGGGCGGTTGCCCGATGATTGCGCAAACACTCGTAAACTTATCTGCGGGAGCAAGAGCCAGACTTTCTGGTATTATTGCGGCATTGACCATTCTGATCATCATATTGGTTGGGGCACCAGTTATTGAACGTGTGCCCATGGCTGCATTAGTTGGTGTAATGATGATGGTGGCTATTGGAACCTTCGAGTGGATGAGTTTTAAAGTCATCAACAGAATGCCTAAGCAGGATGTTTTTATTGGCATTTCAGTTGCCGTAATTACGGTTTGGTTGCATAATCTGGCTTTAGCCGTTTTAATTGGTGTAATTATTTCGGCATTGGTTTTTGCCTGGGAAAGTGCCAAGAGAATTAGAGCAAACAAGTTTATCGATGAAAATGGAGTGAAGCATTATCAAATTTATGGTCCGCTTTTCTTTGGATCTGTAGCCAATTTCAATGAAAATTTTGATGTAGCGAATGATCCGGAGCATGTGGTCATTGATTTTATAGAAAGCCGGGTTTTTGATATGTCGGGTATTGATGCCTTGAATAAACTAACAGAGAAATATCGGTTGGCGAATAAAACCCTTCAATTAAAACATTTGAGTGAAGATTGTAAGCGATTGCTTAAAGATGCCGATGAAATTATCCAGGTTAATGTTGTTGAAGATCCAAATTATCGAATAGCAACAGAGCGGTAATTAAAATTCAAACTCCAGTTGATTGTCTTCCGGCTTTTCCAGTGGAAGGTCGTCGTAGAATCTGGATAACGTGATGCCTAATAATCTAACTTTTGATGTGCCAATTTTAGCCTCGTTTAAGAGGATAATGGCTTCGTTATAGATTTTTTCCGCATGATTAAAGGGTATTGGAAAAGACCTGCTTCGTGTGATGAGTTTAAAATCTTCGAATTTTATTTTCAGGGTTACCGTCTTGCCCTTTAGCTGATGTTTTTCCAGACGTTTGGCAACCGTTTCGCTAATCTGCTTTAGCAAATCATGCATTACAGCATCTTCATTGGTGTCTTCTGCCAAGGTATCTTCAGCCCCAACCGATTTTGTTTCGCGATTTGATCTAACGGGTCGGTCATCAATTCCACGAACGATTTTGTAATAGAACTTTCCTGATTTGCCAAATTGAGCAATAAGCTGCGATTCGCTTAAGTTTTTTAAATCTGCTCCTGTATTAATTTGCATGGCTTTCATTCTGGCGGCGGTTACTTTGCCCACACCAAAGAATTTTTCTACCGGTAGCTTTTCCATAAAAGCTTTGATTTTCGATGGACCAATAAAAGTTAGCCCATCTGGTTTATTCATGTCAGAAGCTACTTTAGCTACGAATTTATTGATCGATACACCAGCAGATGCAGTTAAATTTAGTTCATTTTTAATGGCGTCTTTAATCGATTTTGCAATATCAATTGCTGAACCAATGCCCAATTTATCTTCAGTAACATCTAAATAAGCTTCATCTAAAGATAACGGTTCTATAAGATCCGTATATCGGCTGAATATTTCTCTTATTGATTTTGAAACGGCAGAATAGGCATCGAACCTGGGGTAAACAAAAATTGCGGTAGGACAGAGTTGGTAAGCTTTGTTACAAGACATGGCCGACTTAATTCCATATTGCCGGGCTTCGTAACTCGCTGTGGCAACAACCCCTCGGCTATCGGGCTTGCCACCAACTACAATTGGCTTCCCCCGGTATTCAGGAAAGTCACGTTGCTCTACTGACGCATAAAATGCATCCATATCAACATGAATTATCTTCCTTAGCAACGCTGGGTTTTGATCGGACATTTAAAATTTAAATTTCGGAATTTTTATCCTCATAATGAATGTAGATTTATTTTCTTTACAAAATATGGAAAGAATAATAAGATTCTACAAGAATGCAAAACATGAATGGTATGCTGATATTCCGGAGTGGGGAGGAGAAATTGCAGATTTACAAATGGTTGAAGGAGCTGATGACTTACTGGACTGGATCGCAAAAGATGATGTTGAATGTAGACTGTTGATGTCTGATGCTTCTTTTCAGGGCGGTGAAATGCTAAACCTGGTTTATGTTCGGGAAGAAAATCTCGGCGGTGGTGGAGATTATCTCCTTGAGAAATTTAAGGAAAGGATAGTTAACCACAAATTATGGTTGTGTAAGGTTACTGAATTTGTGTTTAACCAACTTCCTGAAAGAATTTATTTTAAGAAGGTATCGTGAAACAATCCCTCAAATTTTAGTTCAACAGAAAATCAACTTTATTTAGTAAAGAATCCATTTCAAAGGGTTTTTCCATAAAATCATCGGCACCAGCATCCAAAGCAGACTGGCGAATATCTCTACTGGCTGAAATCATGAGAATTGGAATTTCCTTATAGGTAGGATCACTTTTCAATTGTTTGCAAATATCGCGGCCATCGTGTCCACTCATCCAAATGTCGAGTAATATTAAATCAGGTCTGTTTTTTACTGCCTCAATCACGGCGCCACCGTCATAAGTGTATGCAACATCATAACCCATCACTTCTAATATCATCGTCACCGCATCCACAATTCCTTCATCATCATCGGCGATGAGTATTTTTTTAGTTCCCATTAGTGTAAATATTGACCATAGTTATTTCTTTGATTGAAAAAGGCAAATATGATGATTTGTGTTAAGTATTAATAGTTGAAAGTTCTTTTTTGTTTTTAAAATATGAGATAAATTATTTTTATATAAAAATAGATGCCTCATAAGGTTTGAGGGCATTTTTTTTGATGAAAGGAAGAATTAAAATTTTTATAATAATTTGGTTTATGATTAGTCAAAATCAATGTGATAGGTTTTTTGGAATGATTGGTTAAATGTGTTTTCCAGGGAGCTTAAAAATTGCATTTGTTTTTTTCGAATTATTAAAGTTTATATTTACAACTGAAATTTAGATTAACAAGGTTTTATAACCAATGGACAGCATTAATATTAAGAAATTAGCCGAAGCATTAAATTTATCTACTTCGACAATTTCAAGAGCTTTTAGGGATAACAGTGATATTAGTGTTGCTACTAAAGAACGTATTTTGGCAAAAGCTAAAGCGCTTAACTACCAGCCAAATCATTATGCCAGTAATTTAAGGGAACAAAAAAGTAAAACCATTGCCGTTATCGTTCCAGAGTTAGCCAACAATTATTTCTCGCAAGCCATTCATGGTATAGAACGTGTAGCTCGTGAAATTGGTTACCATATTCTCATTTATGTTACCGATGATGATTACAAAAAAGAGGTAAACTTTATCCGTCACTTACACAATGGAAGAGCTGATGGAATTGTGATGTCGGTGTCTGGTGAAGCCAATGATCATAATTACTTAAATGAATTTGGAACCAAAAGACTTCCTCTCGTTTTTTTCGATAGGATTTATGAAGATATTGAAACGCCAAGGGTAATTACAAACGATTACGATAGTAGTTTCCTGGCTACTGAACATTTAATTGAGCAAGGTTGCCAGCGTGTGGCTTATCTCGTGGTTAACAAAAGCCTTTCAATTGGTAAAACCAGAATGCAGGGTTATCTTGATGCATTGGCAAAACACAACATTCCGTTTGAAGAGCATTTGATTGTAGATTGTAGCAACAGTTACGAAGAAAATAGTGTGATCATCAAAAATGCCCTGAATCAGCTAAAGCCTGATGGCGTTTTTACCTCCGTTGAACGTTTAGCTTTTGCAACTTATTATGCTTGCTACGATTTGAACATCAGCATTCCACAGGATTTGAAAGTGATTAGCTTCTCGAGTTTAGAAATAGCGCCCTTACTTAATCCTTCTTTAACCACTATTACTCAGCCAGCAACCGAAATAGGGGAGCAAGCGGCAAAGTTGTTGTTCAAAATTCTGGATGAAAATCACGATAAAAATATCCCAACTGAAGTGATATTACAGTCTAAAATTATCCAAAGAAATTCCACTTCAAATCTGGCTAAAAACAGCTAAAAAAATCAGTCTATTATTAGTCTGAAAAAAACAAAAAAAATCTTCACTTAGTGTAAAATACGCAGAATTTCGGTTTCTTTTCGGGAACGTTCCCGAAAATCATATCAATTTTGCTCCGTTTTTATCGGGAACGTTCCCGATAAAGTGTTAAAAAATAGCTTAGTGTATAAAATACACTTTATTTTAATGTTTTATGTTTTTAATTAATTGATTATTAGTTAATTAAAAAATTACATTTTAAGTTATCAGATTTTTAAAATGTAAGAAAGTGATCGAAATTTTAGTTAAATATAGCCAGAGGTTTTACTGAAAATTATATTTTTTAAATAAATTTTGAATTCTCATGAAGTGCTGTAAATTAGGCCTATGTGTAAATCACTATAATATTTAACCAAATTTTTATACTTAAACGAGCTTCGAATATGAGAGTATTTTACCTGTTTAAACAGGGGCTTTTGGTGCTGTTAGTTTTATCAGCATTAATTGTAAAAGCACAAACCGGAACTAT
>SEDB01000135.1 GCA_004210715.1 Pedobacter sp. | reverse complement strand
AGTTTCAAGATAAATAATACAAAAAAATGAAATGTTTCACGTGGAACATTTCAAAAATATATAATAAAATGTTTTCAAAATACGATTTGATTGTAGTTGGTGCGGGTCATGCGGGCTGTGAAGCTGCTGCCGCTGCTGCTAATTTAGGATCATCTGTTTTATTAATTACAATGAACATGGGTACCATTGCCCAGATGAGTTGTAACCCAGCCATGGGTGGTGTAGCAAAGGGGCAGATTGTGCGTGAGGTGGATGCTATGGGTGGATATTCAGGAATAATATCTGATAAATCAACCATTCAATTTAGAATGCTTAACAAGTCTAAAGGTCCTGCCATGTGGAGTCCCAGGGCTCAAATTGACAGAATGCGCTTTGCAGAAGAGTGGCGTTTAGCATTAGAAAGAACACCCAACTTAGATATTTGGCAAGATAGCGTTGTAGGTTTATTAGTTAAAGATAACACAGTATATGGTGTAAAAACATCATTAGGTATTGAGATAGAGTCTACAGCTGTTGTACTCACTAATGGTACATTCTTGAATGGTGTAATGCACATCGGTGAAAAGAAATTTGGAGGAGGCAGAACAGCAGAAAGAGCATCAACTGGTATCACAGAACAACTAGTAGAGCTCGGGATGGAAGCAGGCAGAATGAAAACTGGTACTCCTCCCCGAGTAGACGGAAGAAGTTTGGATTATACCAAAATGGAAGAGCAGTGGGGAGATGAAAATCCAAGCAAATTTTCATTTACAGACACGGAGGTTTCGACTGACCAACGCTGTTGCTGGATTACTTATACTAACGGAGATGTACATGAAACACTAAAAGAGGGATTCGAAAAATCACCAATGTTCACTGGTAGAATTAAAGGATTAGGTCCGAGGTATTGTCCATCAATAGAAGATAAAATTAACCGTTTTGCTGAACGTGATAGACATCAAATTTTTGTTGAACCTGAAGGATGGAATACCTGCGAAATCTATGTAAATGGATTTTCAACTTCTCTTCCTGAAGATGTTCAATTTAAAGCTTTGCGATTAATACCAGGTTTTGAAAATGCAAAAATGTTCAGACCTGGTTATGCTATTGAGTATGACTTTTTCCCACCTACCCAGTTATCGTTAACTTTAGAAACTAAACTCATCAGCAATTTATTTTTGGCTGGTCAGATTAATGGAACTACGGGATATGAGGAAGCAGCCTGCCAAGGCTTCATGGCAGGCATCAATGCACATCAAAAAATCAATGATAAACATGAACTGATCATGAAAAGGTCAGACAGTTATATAGGGGTACTGATTGATGACCTGGTTACTAAAGGAACTGAAGAACCTTATCGTATGTTCACTTCGAGAGCAGAGCATCGTCTATTATTAAGGCAAGATAATGCAGATATTCGCTTGACTCCTATCGGTCATGAACTGGGTTTAATTTCTGATGAACGTTTAGAAAAAGTTAATCAAAAAATTAAAGCTGCTGATGATTTGGTAAAATTCACAAAAAGTCAAGGAATAGAAATGGCTGATGCTAATCCTATGTTGGAAAGCCTAGGATCAAGTGCGCTAAATCAAAATGTAAAAATTCACAGTTTGATTGGTAGACCTCATGTTGGCTTACAAGATATTATTAAAGTGAGCAAACCATTGGCTGATGCTACGAAGACTTTGGATAATGAAACCATTGAACAGGCAGAAATAAAAATTAAATATGAAAGCTACTTTGAAAAGGAGAATGAAATTGTAGCTAAAATGTTGAAAATGGAAGACAAGGAAATCAAGCCAGATTTCGATTACAATAAAATTGTTTCCATATCAAAAGAAGCCAGAGAAAAATTATTTAAGATAAAACCAAGGACTTTAGGCCAAGCATCGCGGATTTCAGGTGTTTCACCATCAGATATTTCAGTTTTAATGGTTTTTATAAATAAATAACTGATAATCAGCTTTTTAACTTAAAAATAATTGAATTAAAATAAAGCGATTTAAGAAAGAAAAAACATTTTTTAATATTACGTTTCCAAAAAACATAAAAACCCGTCAGAACGCTTAAAATATGCCAAATTTAGAAGCTCAGTATTTTAACCTTAAAAATTTATTGGTTGTTGTAACTTCCCTCCTATTTATTGGGTGTGCGAGTATGCAAACTCCTCAAGGTGGCCCGAAAGATACCACACCTCCGAAAATTTTAAGCATGACGCCCAAAAACCAAACTCGTAATTTTAATGCAAAAAAAATTACAATTGAGTTCGACGAATATTTTAAACTCGTTGATGAATCAAAAGAGTTTAACATTTCTCCCGAACAAGAACGTGCTCCAATTTTAAAGGTACGCTCAAAACGTTTGGAAATCGAACTTCAAGATTCATTAGAGAAAAACACAACTTATACTTTAAATTTTGGTAAAGCTGTTGCCGACATTAATGAAAGTAATGTTGTAAAAAATCTTTCTTACGTTTTTTCAACTGGTAATGAAATCGATTCTTTAACCGTTAGTGGTAAAGTAAAAAATTCACTAACAGATGAATTTGAAAAGGATGTAACTGTTTTTATTCTTCCGCTAAATAGAGATACACTATTTGGTAAAAAAAGACCTGCCATATACACGTTGACGGATAGTTCTGGTAATTATAAACTCAACAATCTTCGAGCGGGTCAATATAAAATATATGCTTTAAAAGAAAGCAGTGGCGGTGGAGATAAAATATACCAGCAAGTATCAGATGAAATCGGTTTTTTAAAAGAACCAATTACCATTGATAAGAACTTAGATAATATTGATCTTCAAGTTTTTAAAGAACTCGCTCCAGAGTTTAGAATTGTAGATAGAAAGTTGGCAAATGATGGCATTATCACTATCATTTCTAATCAACAACTAAAAGATCCAAAAATAACAGTTACCGATCCTCCAAAAGTTGATGTGGGCAAATATGTCAAGTTTAGCAAAACAAACGATACAGCTAAGGTTTGGTTAACAGACTTAAGTTTTGATTCTGTAAAAGTTGCCATCCAGGATCAGGGAAAGCTGCTTCAAACGCTTAATTTTAACCGAGGCAAAAAGGATACTTACGTACGCGATGTTACGATCACAGATAATGCTGGTAGCGGAAAACTAAGTCCTTATCAATCTTATACCCTAACGTTTCCTTTCCCCATTACAGCCGCTGATGAATCAAAGATAACTTTGTTAGAAGATTCGATTAAAAGAACCACTTTTCAATTGGTAAAGGATAGTACAGATTTTCTAAAATATTATTTGCGGTATCCCTGGAGACAAAAACGAACTTATGATATTAAGTTTCCTGCCGGTACTTTTACAAGCATTTTTAACGCTAAAAATAAAGAAATAAGCAAGACCTTTAAATTGGAAACTACCGATAGTTACACCACACTTCTATATAATGTAACCGTACCAGATTCCAGTAAAAATTACATTGTTCAATTTTTATCTGAGAAAAAAGATATTATAAAATCGTTTCCGATCAAAGGAAATACGAAACTACGTTTTGCCAATTATCCTGCTGGGAAATATATAATTCGCGTAATTTACGATGAAAATAGAAATGAGATTTGGGATACTGGTAACGTGAAATTAGGTATTCAACCTGAGAAAGTATGGTATCTAAAAGCATTATTAGACCTTAAACCAAACTGGGAAAGAGAAGATCCTTTAGTTATACCTCCTCCACCCACGCCATAATTATGGATTGGTAAACCAACCTGAATACATGATATAATTATCTGGTAACTTATTTAATAAAGCCCTTTGCTCATCAGTAATGGGCTTTATTTTTTTTGCGGGTGTACCGGCGTAAAGGAAACCAGTTTCGCATACAGTATTTTCCAATACCACAGCACCAGCAGCAATAATACAATATTCTTCAATTACTGCATGATCCATTACAATGGCGCCCATTCCTATTAAAACGTTGTCTTTAACGGTGCAGCCATGGACTATGGCATTATGACCAACTGAAACACGATTACCAATATGTGTAGACGCTTTTAAATAGGTAGCATGAATTACTGCACCATCTTGTATATTAGATTCATTTCCAATCGTAATGGCATTTACATCGCCTCTAATCACGGCATTAAACCAAACTGAACAATTACTACCTAATAACACATCGCATAACCAGATAAGCCGTTTGAATTACGTTACGTAACTCACAAAGTTTAACTGAAACCTTATTATTTTTATAAAACTCTTCCGTTTCCTGATAGATTAAGAATAATCTTCTATGCGCTCTTTCTAATCTGAAATCAGAACGAACAATACCCACATAATCGCCCATAACTTTTTGTAACTCACGTAGATTATGTGTAACGAGAACATCTTCATTACTTTGTGTTACACCTTTAGAGTTCCATTCCGGTATATTATCTGGAATAACGTTATTTTTAAAGTTCTCTATCGCATCCTGATAAATGCGATGTGCAAAAACGGTAGCCTCTAATAATGAATTGGAAGCCAAACGATTGGCACCATGTAAACCTGTCGAAGAAACTTCGCCACAGGCATATAAATTTTTAATCGATGAACGACCATATTCATCAACCAAAATACCACCACACATATAATGGGAAGCTGGTGTAACCGGTATATAATCTTTTGTCATATCGATACCTATAGATAAACATTTAGCGTATATATTAGGAAAGTGTTTCAAAATATCAGCTTTCTTACGCATCGTAATATCCAAATAAACAAAATCATCACCTGATTTTTTCATCTCATTATCTACCGCTCTGGCCACAATATCACGAGGTGCTAAAGACTTACGTTCATCATATTCATGCATAAATTCTTCACCATTTTTACGGCGAAGAACGCCTCCAAAACCTCTAACAGCTTCCGAAATCAGGAACGATGGATACTCTCCAGGATGGTACAAAGCGGTTGGATGGAACTGAATAAATTCCATATTCCTCACTTTTCCTTTAGCACGATAAACCATTGCCATACCATCTCCTGTTGCAATTACAGGATTTGTTGTGGCAGAATACACATGTCCCGCGCCTCCTGAAGCCATAACCGTAACGTTTGCCACAATCTTTTCCACATCGTTAAGCTCTGTGTTAAAGGCATATACCCCGTAACAGTTAATATCTTCGGTACGCTTATCAACAAATTCACCCAAGTGATGCTGGGTAATTAACTCAAGTGCGAAGTAATGTGTTAATATCTCTATGTTGGGATTCTCATGAATTTCCTTTAAAAGCACACGCTCAATCTCGTATCCAGTGATGTCTTTGTAGTGCAAAACACGGTGTTCAGAGTGACCACCTTCCTTTGCCAAATCATAAAAACCAGAGTTGTCTTTATCGAAATTTATACCATAGTCAATGATCTCCTGAATGCGCTGAGGTCCCTCTTTTACAACGATTTCCACAATTTTTTCATCACATAATCCATCGCCGGCAATGAGCGTATCCTGAATATGTTTCTCAAAAGAATCGTCTTTATCAACCACAACTGCAACGCCACCTTGTGCATATTTTGTGTTCGATTCGTCCTCATTTGATTTTGTAACGATTAAAACCTTACCAAACCTGGCAGCTTTTAATGCAAAACTCAAACCCGCTATACCTGAACCTATTACCAGAAAATCTACTTTTCTCATCTAAAAAACATTTACTTTATCAACGGTGTTGATAACTATAGAACAACTGTTAGCTTTATGTAGAAATAAGACTAACAAATAAATTTGAATGTTTAAAGCTACTCTAAAAAGACAATTTGCCACAATCTTTTACCCAATTTTTAAGCACATTTGTACAAGTAATTAACTTTTCACACACTTATAAACAATTAACATTCCAATATTGATAAATTTTAAGTCACTTTTCGATAGTGCTGAAAATCAATCTTATCATATTATAAAAATGTAATCCAAATGTTAGTAAACGATTAACAACTTAGATTAAAGAACTTTTTTTCGAAACTTGCCAACAATACTAACACACTAATAAACAAACAAGATTTATTTATTTAAAATAACTTATTAATTATTGAGACGTGGAAAGCTTTATCTTTGGCCAACGTCAAAATTCAAAAAAGGAAAATTTAAAATGAACATAGATGTCTTAGAAGAAATCAATAAAAAAGGTTTCGTAGATGAAGAAATAGATCCAACATTAGATCTGTTTGATGAGATTGAAAAACTAAAAAAAGAAAAGAATGCGATCATATTGGCGCATTATTATCAAGAACCTGATATTCAGGATATTGCTGATTATATTGGTGATAGTTTAGGTTTATCTCAAGAAGCTGCAAAAACTGATGCTGAGGTAATTGTATTTGCTGGTGTACATTTTATGGCAGAAACAGCAAAGATTTTATCACCTTCAAAAAAGGTTTTATTACCTGATGTAAAAGCAGGTTGTTCTTTGGCTGATAGCTGCCCGCCTCATTTATTTAAAAAATTTAAGGAGAAATACCCTGATCATTTGGTCATCACTTACGTAAACTGCACAGCTGAACTAAAAGCTTTGAGTGATATTGTTTGCACTTCAACAAATGCGGTGCAAATTGTAGAAAGCCTACCAAAAGATCAGAAAATAATTTTTGGTCCGGATAGAAATTTGGGTGCCTGGGTAGCAAAAAAGACAGGAAGAGATTTAGTATTATGGAATGGAGCCTGTATGGTTCATGAGATTTTTTCGAAAGAGAAAATTACCAAACTGAAGGAACGCCATCCAAATGCAAAATTTATCGCTCACCCAGAATGTGAAGATGCTGTTTTACAAATGGCTGATTACATTGGATCGACTACCGGGCTTTTAAAATATGCCATTTCAAATCCAGCTACTGAATTTATCGTGGCAACGGAAAGTGGAATTATTCACCAAATGGAAAAGGCTTGTCCGGATAAAACTTTCATTCCAGCACCACCAAATAACAGTTGTGCTTGTAATGATTGTCCGTACATGAAGAGAAATACTTTAGAAAAACTATATTTATGTCTTAAAAATGGTTCGCCGGAAGTAACTGTTCCTGAGCATATTATTGAACAGGCTCGTAAACCGATTCAGAGAATGCTAGATATTTCGGCGGAATTAGGACTCTAAACAACTTAAATTAACGTGCTTAAAAGATTATTTTTTCTCTCCATTGTTGCTTTTTGCTTTGCCTGTAAATCGGTAAATCAGATTAATAAATACAATAACTCAATCACAATTGATAAACATTCAGTTAGTGATTTAAAAAAAGATGTTGATTTCACTTATACACTACTTAAAGATGGACATCCTGGTTTATACTGGTACATTTCTAAGCAGAAACTGGATTACAAATTTGATAGTTTAAAAAAATCGATCGTTGAGCCTTTAACTAGCGTAGAATTTTATAAAAAGTTAACTCCAGTTGTAGCTGCAATAAAGTGTGGCCATACTTCGGTTAAATTTCCTTCTATTGAATATAAAGCAGATGAGCTAAAAGATTTAAAGAAAAAAACTTTTCCTATACATCAATTCAGTTATACCATCAGCGATGATAAGTTATTTGTATTGGAGAGTAAAAGCGAAAATAAATTGGTTAAACCAGGTACTGAAATTGTGGCAATTGATGGTATTAAAACACAATCTATCTTAAATGATTTCAATCAATTAATCAGTTCTGATGGGTATAACACCACACATAATAGCAAAACGGTTGAAAGAAATTTTGCGCAATACTTTAAAATTTACTATCAAACTAAAGACAGCGTAAACTTTAAATTCAGAACTGAAAAAGACAGCATTGGAGAAACTTACGTTACTACTTTAAAAAAGAAACAAGCGGATACTTCCAAAAATCCGATTAAGATTAAACAGACCAAAAATCCAAAATATGTAGGGCAGTTTAAGGATGGTAAAGCACAAATGGATTTCAGATTTTTGGATGAAAAGCGTGATTTTGCTTATTTAAAAATCCAAAGTTTCTCCATAATCGGTGCAGATTATGGGCAGTTTTACAAACAATTATTTGATAGCATTGCAAAAGTAGGGACGAAGAACCTGGTTATCGATTTGCGTGGAAATGGAGGTGGATCTTTAGAACACAGCAGAAATTTATTTTCTTATCTAACGGATAAAGATTTTGTTTACCTACAAAAATCCTTAACCAATGGCCAGTATGATTATCGTAAATATGGAAATAAATGGCAAAAATTTATGTATTTCATTAACGGTCATAACGATAGAGATTATGTAAGAGAGGATAAAAATGGTAATCGTTATTCCTTTATGAAAGGAATCAACGCATTGCCTCCAAATCCAAAAAATTTCAAGGGCAAAGTATTTGTTTTAATTGATGGTTATACTTTTTCTGCAGCATCATTATTAAGTGCTAATTTGAAGGGAATCGATAGGGCAACATTTATTGGAGAAGAAACCGGTGGAGGTTTTAATCAGTGTGTAGCTGGACATTTACCAGTAGTGAAATTAAATAATTCAAAATTGGCAATAAGATTTGGTTTGTATAAAATGTCACCAAATGCAAAAAGTGATGTTGTTGGAAGAGGAATATTTCCAGATGTTGAAATTACATCATCTTTAACTGATAAAATTACGGGCTGCGACAGGGAAATAGATTGGATTTTAAATAATGGAAATGGCTAAAATTTAAGGCAATGAAAAACAGCATTCTTAAAAATTATTCGGGTTTACTTTGGCTATTAGCAGGTATTACAGCAGGTAGCATAGTAGGTTTAATTTTTGGAAAGCAAGTAGAAAGTATAAAGCCTCTGGGTGATATTTTTCTTAATTTATTGTTTACAGCAGTAATTCCACTGGTATTTTTTGCAGTTTCATCGGCTATAGCCAATATTGATCGAACTAAAAAACTGGGAAAATTATTAACGATAATGGTTTTGGTTTTTCTATCAACAGTATTAATTTCTGCTGTGTTAACCTTGGTTGCAACGTGGCTTTTTCCCATTCATCAGGCATTAGGAAATAATCCTATTCCAACAGAAACTGAAAAAATTCAATCATTTGGCGAACAAATGACGCAACTTTTAACGGTTGGCGAATTTTATGAAATTGGCAGTAGAAAAAATATGCTGGCACTGATCATCTTTTCGGTTCTGGTCGGTTTTTCTACGCTATATTCAGGAAAAGAAGGTGATGGATTTAAGAATTTTTTAGTTTCGGGTAATGAGGTAATGAAGAAACTCATCATTCTGATTATGAAATTGGGACCGATTGGTTTGGGTGCTTATTTTGCTTATCAGGTTGGTGTTTTTGGTCCACAATTATTTGGAACTTATGCCAAAGCATTAGGCTTATATTATGGCGTTGGCGCATTCTACTTCATTGTATTTTTTACCTTGTATGCTTTTATTGCAGGTGGATTCAAGGCCATTAAAGTGTTCTGGAAAAATAATATTGTCCCATCTCTAACTTCTATCGGGACCTGTAGCAGCATTGCCACCATTCCGGCAAATTTAGAGGGAACATTAAAAATGGGCGTTCCGGCTTATATTACCAATGTGACTATTCCACTAGGATCAACTTTACATAAAGATGGTTCAAGTATCAGTTCAATCATAAAGATAGCTGTTGTATTTGCTATTTTTGGAAAGGATTTGGTGCATGTTGACACGATTATTCTGGCTTTAGGAATTACAGTTTTGGTAAGCATTGTGGAAGGCGGAATACCGAATGGTGGATATATTGGCGAGTTATTAATGATATCTGCTTATCAGTTACCACCGGAAGCTTTACCTCCAGCAATGATTATTGGTACATTGGTTGACCCGATGGCTACACTTTTAAATGCTACAGGGGATAATGTTGCAGCAATGTTGATTGCCCGTTTTACGGAGGGTAAAAATTGGATGGAAAATAAAGTGAATTAATGAAATCGTCACCCTGAATTTATTTCAGGGTCTTAATGGTAAAAGATGCTGAAATAAATTCAGCATGACGAGTTTTTATAAAAATAAAATCGGGGGCAAAGCCCCTTTATTGCAAAGACAAAAATTATGTTTGAAAATAAAGAGCGTACAGATATTATCCAGCAAATTTCCGCTCGAAGCAGTTGAAGAAATTTATAAAGGAATTGAATTGGCTTGTAATAAATTCAACATTGACTTAATTGGCGGCGATACTTCATCTAGCAAGCAAGGATTAGTGATTAGCATTACCAGTATTGGTTATGCTGATGCCGATAAAGTTACTTACCGTAATGGTGCCCAGGAGAATGATTTACTTTGCGTTTCTGGAGATTTAGGAGGCGCTTACGTTGGTCTTCAAATTTTAGAGCGAGAGAAACTAATTTATCTTGAAAATCCACAAATTCAGCCAGATTTAGAAGGTAAAGATTATATCATCGAAAGGCAATTGAAACCTGAGGCCCGCATGGATATTATTGCACTCTTGGAGGATATGGATATCAAACCGACCTCGATGATTGATGTATCTGACGGTTTAGCTTCTGAAATTTTGCATTTGGCCGAACAATCTGATAAGGGAATAACCATATATGAAGATAAAATTCCTTTAGATCCAATGACTTATGAAACTGCCCGAGAATTAGGAATAGACCCAACAGTTTGTGCTTTAAGTGGTGGTGAAGATTACGAATTGCTATTTACCATTAGTCAGGAAGATTATAAGAAACTGAAGCATGATGTAGATATCACAGTTATTGGGCACGTAACGGATAAAAATTCGGGGTGTAAAATGGTTTCCAAATCGAATAATGTTCATGAGCTAAAGGCGCAAGGATGGAACGCATTTAATAAGTAATCCAAAATCATTTCTTAATGAAAAAAATTATCGCTCTCTCTCTAGTTTTTATCTATTTTAATGTAAGTGCACAAACAAATAAGGAACTATTTGGCATTAAAATAGGTTACGGAACAACAGCTATAAATTTTAAAGAATCGAATCCGGTATCATTTTCTTTTTTTGGAAGAAAATTTGATTCAGGTAATACATTTTCTGGAGATGGGATTGAGTTTGGCGTTACGAGAAGCATCAATAAAAAGATGTTTATAGATTTCTCTTTTGCAAGTTTTTCTGAGGATGGGTTACATTTCAAAGTTAATGACTTTGAATACTTATATAAGATCAACGGCTATCAAATTCCTATCAGTATCAATTATTTATTGAGAAACGAAGAAAGAAAGTTCCAATTTGTAATAGGTTTGGGTTTTCAGTATTTACATTCAAAATTGAAAGAGCAACAGCACTACATTAGTGCTGATCAAAAATATATTGAAAATGAGTTTGATGAAATTAAAATATCGGAAGCCAGCGTTATATTTGGTGCAGGAATACAGTACAGAATATTTCCGTATTTATTAGCCGCTTTTAATGTAAAGGCTTCACTTTCTACAAGTGGCCGTTATTCTGATAGACCTTCAATATCTCTGATGTACGTTTTTCAGAAATAGAAGATATAATTCGCTATCGGCGGGTATCCTTAGCCACCTAATATCTTACTCTCTATCTAAATATTTAGTGTCAATCTGCTTCGTAGCTTTTGCACCGAGTTTTTTAATTTTTTCTGATGTATTAGTCAAATTGCCTGAGCCAACAGACAATTTATTTAAGGCTTTATCGTAAGCATCCTGACCGTTTTTAATATGTTTGCCGATGTTTTCCATATCAGCCACAAAACCCACAAATTTATCATACATCGCACCGCTTAAGCGGGCGATTTCCATTACATTTCTATTCTGTCTTTCCTGTTTCCACAT
>SEDB01000134.1 GCA_004210715.1 Pedobacter sp. | reverse complement strand
CCTAAAATAATATATAAAACATCAGGATGTTCAGCAACAATACTAGGAAGTGCTTTAATCATCGTTTCCAAACCTTTATTTCTGCTGATCAATCCGAAAGTGAAAAGAACCTTTCTGTTTTTAAATAATTCACTTTTGGACACTTCATTATTTACAATCGGCTCAAGATCAGGCACTCCATGTTCAATTAATTTAATGGATGCTTTTGGAATTTGGTAAATGCTGGTTAAAAACAACACAGCCTTTTTACTCATTACCACAATTTTCGATGATTTTATTGCAATTTCTTTAATGATGGTTTGCTGCATGAAATTTGGTTCTTTCAAAACAGTATGCAAAATGGTAATGAAAGGTTTTTTTAAACGATTAATCAGCGATAGCAAAAAGACACCGCTGTTCCCGCCGTAAATCCCAAATTCGTGTTCAATTATTACCGTATCTATATCACTGCTATTGATGAAATTGGCAGCATCTATATAATCTTGTTGATTTTGTTGGCGGATCACAAACTTAACTTCTTTCGGATAGGCGTGTTCATCAAGATTGTCTGATTCATTCATTGCAACAATAAAACTTTTTTGGGCATTATATGATGAATTTAAGCTTAAAGCGTTAACTAAATTCTGATTGAATGTTGCTAACCCGCATTCGCGTGGAGGATAAGTGGAAATATATGCGATCTTCATAGGTATTTAATGAGATTAATGTATTTAATTAACATCATGGATTACAAATGGTTTTGAATTGAGCCGTTTTAGAGTGAAAATGACAAAACAATATGAATATGTGCTTGTTAACCTTGAAATTTAAAGCTTTATAATTATGAGATCAATTTGGAAAGGTTCAATTGGCTTCGGATTAGTTAATATCCCAGTTAAATTATTCTCAGGCGTACAAACTACACACCTAGATTTCGACATGCTCGATGAACGCGATCATGAAAAAATTCGATATCAGCGTGTGAATGAAAAAACGCATAAAGAAGTTCCTTTTGAAAAAATTGTGAAAGGTTATTTCTTAAAAGATAAATATATCATATTAGATAAGCACGATTTTGAAGAGGCATCTCCGGAGAAAACCAAGATTATTGAGTTGGAGAATTTCGTTGATATTAAAGAAATTAATCCGATTTATTATGAAACTTCCTATTATACAGAACCAGAAAAGCAGGGTAGGAAAGCGTATGCGTTACTTTTAAAAGCGCTTGAAAAATCTGGAAAAGCTGGTGTTGCTCGATTTGTATTAAGAAATACAGAAAACCTTTGTGTGATTCATCCAAAAAGCTAAAGCAAAAGGAAAACGTGCTACTGTGAAGAAAATGAAACCGCAGAAAGCAACAAGCGATGATTTATATGATCAATTAATGCAGAGCTTAGGGTCGAAAAAAGGAGCTTAACAGCTTAGGGTAAAAGAACTGAAAGTTTAGAGTAAAAAGTATAAAGTTAAAAGGCCAGGAATTTGGATTTTCAAATTCCTGGCCTTTTTTTATTTAAAAGCCATTTTAAGTTGTTCAGCAGCGTATGCCTGAGCAGCTTTGGCTTCTGGAACAACTAAAGCCATTCCAAAAAATTCGTGGGTTACACCTTCATAGTTTCTGCTGTTTACTTTTACACCAGCATCAGAAAGTTTGTTTGCCAACATTGTACCATCATCATGTAATGGATCTATTTCTGCCGTAATAATTGTAGTAGGAGGTAAGCCTTTCAAATTTGCATTTACCAATGATATTTTAGGATTCTGCGCTTCAATCATGGTGGTTACATATTTTTCTGTAAACCAA
Source organism: Pedobacter sp. (assembly GCA_004210715.1). GTDB lineage: Bacteria > Bacteroidota > Bacteroidia > Sphingobacteriales > Sphingobacteriaceae > Pedobacter. The sequence continues at coordinate 5,759 of SEDB01000134.1, read as the reverse complement.
CCCATCATTGCTTTGTTCAATGGTTTCGCATTCGCATAAAGTTTATAAGATTCAGTATTCATATTAGCCTGTGCAATTGGATAAACCAAAACTTCATGTACGGGAATCATAATTTTTTTATCTCGAGCAGCGATTGAAACATTGGCAGCTAAATTTCCTCCTGCACTTTCTCCAACAACGGCAATTTTAGCCGGATCGCCTTTAATACTCGAAGCATTTTTCACAGTCCATTCATAGGCTGCAAATGCATCATTATGGGCGGTTGGGAATTTATTTTCGGGTGCTAATCTATAAGCTACAGATACCACAACAGCATTTACCTGTTCTGCTAAACCTTGCGCCGATGCATTGTAAACATCTAAGTCCGCAATCACAAATCCACCACCGTGGTAATAAACAATTACAGGAAATGGACCACTACCTTTGGGTGTGTAAATTCTCAAATGGATTTTGCCTCCTGAAACGTCAATGTCTTTTCCACTAGTATCTACCTTTGATGCTGGAATTGGAATATTGTTTTCTTTAGATAAATCCATTACTGCATCAGTAGGTGTATGATTTTTACGGGCAGCAACGGCATCTAGCGTTTCAATGGGCTTATCTCCATAACTAGCTAGTTTCTCAATAACCGTTTGCATTTCGGGCTTAATTGTTTTTCCCCACTCTGGAGCCGGACCAGCAGGTTTTAGCGCTACTACAGTTGAGGAATCGGCCATTAAAGAATCAGTTGTGTTTGTTGTTTTGTCGCCACTTGTACAAGCAGTAATCGAAATCGCTACTGCACAAATAGCAGAAGTGAATTTTAATGATTTGGTTTTCATATGGTTAATTTTTTGTTTTTATAAATGTTGTTTCTATAACATTATCAAACAGATAAGAGTTTTTCGTCATTTACAACTTTCTAGAATTTAATTCATTTCCAAACATCTAGACCGATTTTCTTGTTCTACCAAAAACTAAATTAATATGTTAACTGAAATAACAGGATTGCCAGATCATGTATTTGGTGTAAGGGCAACTGGCGAAGTCACAAGTGATGATTTGAAAAATGTTTTATTGCCAGGTTTGAAACGAACGGCTGAACGTTTTGATGAAATCAGGTATTTACTTGTTTTAGAAACCGACGTGAAAAATTTTACCGCAGGCGCTTGGATTCAGGATGCAAAAGCAGGTTTACAAAACTTTACCAAATGGAAAAAAATAGCTGTTGTTAGTCATGAAAAAGGAGTAGAATGGTTTACAGATCTATTTACCATCGCCACTCCAGGTTCATCAAAGGGTTTTAAACCTGAAGAAATTGAAGAAGCCAAAGCATGGTTGATTACAGAATAATAATAAAAAACAATAGAAATGAAAAACTCAAAAACATCGGCAGAAGATAGCAAAGCTACCGCTCCGAAAACTGAAAAAGCGAAAGGTGCTGATGACAAAGTAACATCGGCAAAAGATGCAAAAAAAGTAAATGTTACTAAAGATGCGGCTGCTAAAAGCAAGAACAAATAAGCATAGCTAAATTCGATTAATACGGACTTGAAAGAAAGTATGTGTCGTTTAATGTTACAAACAACATACTTATGCACAATTTTTCTAATGATTTATTCAAATTGTTGTGCTATGCTATGTGATGTCCAACAATCTCATATGTCGAAGTTAATTATTGTTTATTAAAATTATAAAGTGCTAAATGCGGTGACTTTATCTTTAAGATAGTAGATAGTAATGCTACTATTTAATCAACGCGTAAATTTTATCCATTAACTCATCAATGTTAAATGGTTTTGCCATAAAATCATCAGCAGAGATTCCATCTAAGGTATAATTAGTTGAATTGTAACGGGCAGAAATCATCAAAACTGGAATGTGATTGGTTGAACTGGTTTCTTTTAATTCCTTAAGAAGCGTTCTTCCATCGATATCCGGGAGCATGATATCCATTATAATTACATCAGGATTAAATTCCTTAACATGATCGATAAAATCAGCACCTTTGTTTAAACCGGCCACATTGAAAGCCTCGCTTTCTAAAATAAGAGTGATAACATCTAAAATTGCATGGTTATCTTCGATAACCAAAATGTTTTTCTTTGCCAAGGTTTGGATGATTGTTTAAATTTTGAACAAATATAAAATAAAATATAAATCCCAAAACCAATTATAGCAAATTAGAGTCTTTCTAAACGACAACTTTTATTTGTTAAGTCGAAAATTCTAATATTTTTGTAAGACCTAATATTATTATGAATAAATTTTCTGTCGATTTAACCAATTGTGATAAAGAACCCATCCATATTCCAGGTAAAGTTCAATCACATGGTTTTTTAATCGCTATCGATAAAACCGATCTTACAATCACCTATATAAGTGAAAACACTGGTACATTTTTGAATGAGCCAGCAAGCGCTTTACTAAATAAACCTCTTTCAGTACTTTCTAAACACATTAAAGAAGAGCCTTCTTTTAATATTGAAGATCTTTTAAAGCTTGGAATAATTAGAAAAAGTTTTGATTCAATCAGCCCTTATCCTGTTGAAATTAGTGGTCATCCATTTTATTTAATTATCAATTCATCATTAAATGATTGGTTATTTGAATTTGAGCCCGTAACACTACAATATGATATCCAAAGTTTAATTGGTCGATCAGCTTCTGCAATGTTACAAGGCAAGTCTGTATCGGCATTACTAAAAGCTGCAGCTGTCGAAGTTAAAAAGCTGATAGATTATGATCGGATCATGATTTATAAATTTTTAGATGATGGCCATGGAGAGGTTGTTGCTGAAGAAAAAGAAGCCCACCTTGAGCCCTTTTTTGGTCTTCATTATCCTGCTTCTGATATTCCTAAACAAGCTAGGGAACTTTATAAATTAAACTTAACAAGACTAATTGCTGATGTAAATACGGAAGATTCTCCTGTAATTACCTTTAAAGAAAGTACACCGCTAGATTTAACCAACAGTAGCTTAAGGGCCGTTTCACCCATCCATATTCAATATCTGAAAAATATGGGTGTAGATTCTAGCTTTAGCATTTCTTTAATTGCCAATGGCGAACTATGGGGACTGATTGCCTGTCATAATTACACCCCAAAGTTTATTGATTATAAGGCGAGAGAAGGCTCTAAACTAATTGGAGAAATCTTGTCATCTGCGTTAGAATATAGACAAGCTGAAGAAGATTCAGAATTAGTGGAGCAGTTTAAAGATACAGCCTCGGTTTTGCTGGAACATTTAAATAAGGATAATTACCTGGTTGATGCCTTGACAAAGCACGATAGAAATCTTTTGGATGTTACAAAAGCGACAGGTGTAGCCATTATTTTTGAAAATAATTTAAAAACAATTGGAAACGTACCCGATGAACAGTCAATTTGGGAATTAGCCAGCTGGTTAAAGGATAACAACGATGAATCGATTTATTATACTCATCGTTTATCGGAAATTTTTAGCCTGGCTAAAAAGTATAAGGAAGTTGCGTCTGGTATTTTAGCCTGTTCAATTAGTAAAGATCCCGACGAAGTAATGATTTGGTTTAAGCCTGAACAATTTTCAACTGTAAACTGGGCAGGCAATCCCGATAAAGCTGTTACACCATCTGAAAATGGAATAACAAGCTTAACCCCGCGAAAATCTTTCGAAACCTGGTCGCAAGCGGTTAACAATACTTCTGAAAAGTGGTTGCCGGAAGAAATAACTTCAGTTTTACGCCTACGTGAAATAGTGGTTACGTACATCAATAAAAAGGCTAACGAAATTCGAATGCTTAATGAAAAGCTTCACGCAGCCTATGAAGAGCTTGACACTTTTAGCTATACGATATCTCATGATTTAAGGACACCGTTAACTTCAATTAAAACCTATGCAGAGTTGATGCTGAAAAATAAAAGCGTTGATGAGAATGGTAAAAAGATGCTGGATCGGATTGTAAATGGTGCGGAAAAAATGAATTTCTTAATCAAGGAAATTTTAAATCTGGCCAGAGTTGGGCGCTCAGAATTAGTTTTCGAAACTGTAGATATACGATCTATGCTTAGTGACATAACGACTGAAGTATGGACGGCTTTTAAAGCAGACAAGGCTGAACTTATTTTAGGGCATCTAGCCGATATTAAAGGGGATAAAACTATGCTTGCTCAAGTGTTTACAAATTTAATTAGCAATGCGGTAAAATACTCTTCTATGGTTGAAAATCCGAAAATTGAAGTTTCTGCTCACGTTGATGGCAACGAAACGATCTACACCATTAAAGATAACGGTATGGGAATTGATAACCGTTACTATGACAGGGTTTTTGAACTTTTTAAGCGAATGGACAATGTTAAAGATATTGAAGGAACTGGAGTGGGGCTTGCAATTGTAAAACGTATTGTAGAAAGACACAACGGACGCGTTTGGTTTGAAAGCAAACTAAACAACGGTTCTACTTTCTATGTTGCTTTTAAAAATAGATAAATGAAAACACCAGATATATTTTACGTGGAAGATGATATGGACTATGCGTTTTTTATGCAGAGTGCTGTGCAGGAAGTAAAAGAAACTTTAAACTTAAGTATTGTTGAAGATGGGAAAGAAGCCTTGGCGAAATTGCAGGCTTTTGCTGATACCAAGACAAAGCCTAAATTGATTTTATTGGATTTAAACCTTCCTGGTTTATCTGGATTGGATTTGTTAAAGTTTATTAGGGATATTCCTTATTTAAAATCTGTACCTGTTATTTTATTTTCAACTTCCGATAATCCGGAAGATGTAAAAGCATCAATAGAATTCGGTGCAAATGCATATATGACCAAGCCCAATGGATATGATAACCTGGTAAAATGTGTACATTCCGTTCACGACTTTTGGTTTAACCAGCATTTACGGTTAAATTAATTTTGATAAACCATAAAAAGATTCGAGTTTTATAATTCGAATCTTTTCTTTTTTAATAACCTTTTAAATAATAGATAAATCACCACTATGATTGCCAATTTATTGAGAACGCAAACGGCAGGAGGCCATGAAGCACTAGAATCGCTCATGTTTGTAAACGAAATTATGAACAATTCTTTGAGCATAGAGAACTACAAAAAACTATTAGCGATCAACTATATCATCCACCAAAAATTAGAAAACAAATTAGCGAACATGCTTGATGCAGATTTAGCAGGTCAGCTAGATATGAATCATCGCTTTAAATTATCCGCACTTGAAAAAGATTTGGAATATTGGGAAATTGATCCCTTAACCTTACCAGAGCTAAACTTTGAGTTATTTGTGCCGGAGAAGAACAATGCTGAAGTTTTAGGTGCTTTGTATGTTCTGGAAGGGGCTACATTGGGTGGGAATGTAATAAAAAAGCACATTTTGGCCAACCCTAATTTTGTTAATCAGGAAGATGGTCTGAATTATTATGGCGTGTATGGAGAAGAATTGGGTAGCAAGTGGAAAACATTTGTTTCAATCTTGAATGAAAGTGTCGCTGAGCAGGATTATGAGCGTTGTATAAAAAGCGCAAATGAAACCTTCAATAATTTGATTAAGCTATCAAAACAGCTTGCTTAAGTTAGCTGGTTTTACGTTGTAAATTTCAAAAAATACTTCTATAATACTGCCAGGGCATTTTTTCGATTGTTAGAATGTGCAAAACTTCTTCCAAATTAATATTTGCTTTCTGTTGTTAATTCAAGGTAAATATGTATTATTGAAAAAAATAAATTTTTTAAACCTTAAAAACATCAATTAGCGATGGAAAAATTCTCAAAAGTTAAAGCTGCTGTTGCT
>SEDB01000133.1 GCA_004210715.1 Pedobacter sp. | reverse complement strand
TACCTAATCCTGCGCCAATTGCAGCTAGGCCTGCACCGATTGCAGCTAAAGATGTAATTCCCATTTTTATTTATTTATTTATTTAACAATTATTGTTCTAATTAATGGTGTTCCTCTACGGCCATACCTATAAATAAGGCCGATAGAATTGTAAATATAAACGCTTGAATAAATGCTACCAAAAACTCAATTAAGCCGATAAATACAGCAAAGAAAATTGAAGCAGGCGCTATCCAAAGTGAGTTAAAGATAAAAATTAAGCAAAGTAACGACATTACTAAGATGTGACCAGCAGTAATGTTCGCGAATAACCTGATGGCTAAAGCGATAGGCTTAGTGAAAATACCAAAAATCTCTACTGGAATCATTAATGGTTTTAACCACCATGGCACAGGCGGGTTAAGAATGTGTCCCCAGTAGTTTTTATTACCTTTAAAAGTGATAATTAAGAAAGTACATGCTGCTAAAACTATAGTTAAAGCAATGTTACCCGTTACGTTAGCACCACCTGGAAAGAATGGAACCAAACCTAACATATTGTTCAACCAGATAAAAAAGAATACCGACAATAGATAAGGCATAAAAGCCGCATATTTATGACCAAGATTTGGTCTGGCGATATCATCACGAACAAAAATAATAATTGGCTCTAAGAAAGATTGTAAACCTTTAGGCGCTTTACCTTCTCTTTTCTTATATGAAGAAGCAACTACAGTAAAAACAATTACTAACAGCACAACTGAAAGCAACATACTAAAAACGTTTTTTGTAATCGAGAAATCGATTGGGCGGGCGTTTGTTACTTTCTCTTCTCCACCTACGATTTCGTGAGAAACGAAAGAACCATGTTCATTTGCGGTAGTATTAGCGTAATAAATTTTATTGTGGGCAATTGCAAAACGTTGACCGTCTTTTTCTACAACCTGCGTACCATCATCATTAAACTTAAAAGCAGAGGAGTTAAAAGTTACCAAACCATTATTTGTCCATAAAATGATTGGCAAATGCAAATGAAAACCATGCTCTCCATGACCAAAAAGCGTAAAATAATGACTATCACTAATGTGATGAAAGATGAAAGTGGTAATATCAAAACCTTTCTCTTTTTCTCCGTGAGCTTCATTTTGGGCTACAGCCGAACCTACTTCACTTGTGTTTGCAACAGCACTATCTACAGGCAACGAAGCAACGCTATCAACTTGAGCGAAAGTATCATTTTTGATAGATAAAAACGCTACTAAAAGCGTAAAAACAACCTTGAGCGAAAGTATCATTTTTGATAGATAAAAACGCTACTAAAAGCGTAAAAACAACAATTACCTTCTTAACTTTCGACATGAAAACTTGGTTAAAATCCATTTATTGGCAGTTTTTTACTTTAAATTTTGGTGGCGCAAGTTACGCAACAAACAGTACATTTCAAAGACGGTAAACAATAAATAAAGAGAAAAAAAATTTAGTATAAAAAGAATACCGCTTTCCTTTGCTTTTATACTGTAAATCAACACAAAAGCCATACAAAAAATAAGCTTTACAATTACCGACCCTAATATTGCTACAACCCCAGCTTCTGGGTTTCTATTAATACCGATATGAGCAAGGATATAAGCGATATAAGTTATCCCTCCTAAAAACCCAAAAATGAGCCAAAAGCTAGGTACTAGAAAATCTGAAGCAGGAAGAATCTGTGGTATAAGAACAACTATACCGATCATTAAACCAACGAAAATTAGGTACAAGCTTGTGAATTTGGCCAGAGTCAATTGAAAAATAATTCTTTGCGGTTAAAAACTGCTGCAAAGATATGTTTTTTATCTCGTTTTTGACATGCTTGAATTGGCAAAATATTTGATTTATAATTTGTTGTGTCACAGGTTTTGCTTATGGACCAAACTATTTAGTGACCTGTTTAATCACCTGATATAATGCTATACCTACACCACACAAAGCAAACGCTGCTGTAATAATATTAGTTTCACTATTTCTGTGCTCATCAATTTTATATCCAATAAAGGTTAATAAGCCGATTGTAATAATCATCTGAAAGCCTATGGCTGAATATTTTGCAGCTGCATTTACTTTTTTCTCTGTATCTTCTTCTTTAGGATTTTCCATTTTTAAATGCAATAATTAAGTTAACTTTGAATAATTATAATTTGAAGGCAAATAAAATATTTTTGTTAAAATTTTGTTTATTGAATATCCACTAACGCGATTTATCATACTTGAAAAAACACTCCAACAAAGCATTAAATCCCTTTCTCATTCTCATCAGCCTACTATTTATTTATGGCTGCGTGGCAAATAAAGATACTGCTATCGACCGAAAGTTTCAAAACTTAACGGCAAGATATAACTATATCTATAACTCAAATGTTTTATTAACACAATACAACGAAGGTTTATTAGAAAGCTACCCGGATAACTACGAGAAGATTTTACCTATATATCTGGATCCAGAGCCCCAAATTAATCTCGTACTTACACCTGGAGTGCCCAATAAACAATTAGATGAAGTAATCACCAAAGGGCAAGCGATTATTAACGATAGAAGTTTTAGTAACTATATAGATGATGCGTACATGCTTTTGGGTAAGGCCAACTATTTGAAGGGTAACTATTTTATCGCGTCAGAATATTTTGATTATGTAGCAAAAGCTTATAGCAACGATTTAAAGGTGTTTGTATTGGCCATGAACTGGAAAGCTCGAAGCCAGATGGAGTTAAATAATATGGTAGTTGCCAATAAAATTCTGGATACCATGTTGCGTGCAGCCGACAACCTGAAAAAGGACATTGCTGAGCCCCTTGCTACTACAGCACAAATGAGGATTTATCAAAAACGAAACAAAGAAGCCATCTTATTACTTGAAAATGCCGCTCGTTTAGGCGATGATAAACAGCTTCGCATTCGTTGGAGATATATCTTAGCTCAACTTCAGGAACAGGAAAATGATCTACAAAATGCATTTATCAACTACACAAAGGTGGAAAACAGTAATGCGCCTTTTGAAATGTACTTCCATGCCAACTTGCAACGCATTAAAGTAAGGGCATTAATTAGCGGGTACAAAGTTGACGAGGACAAAGCCTTACTGGCATTGTTAAAAGATGATAAAAACTTCGATTATACTGATCAGATATATTATCAGGTTGGAGAACTTTTTTCTAAAGAAAGGAAATTTGTGAAGGCCGAAGAAAATTACCTGAAGTCGGTTGAAAAAAGCACTAAAAACCAAACACAGAAGGCGCTATCTTACTTGAAAATTGCAGACTTAAATTTCAAGGAATTTAACAATTATATTAAAGCAAAGCTTTACTACGATAGCACTGTGATGATATTGCCGAAAAATTTTACAGACTACGATAACATCGTTAAGAAAGCAGATAACCTTAAATATTTGACCGATCGCTACACCATTATTTCTAGAGAAGATACTGCACAGTTAATTGCCAAATTACCAGAAGCCGATAGGATAGCCAAAATCAAGACTTACTTAACGCCAAAAGTTGAGGTAACGAACGTTGTAGTTTCAAATAATAATCAATCACTAAATAATCCTGATTTTCCAAATCAATCCCTCAATTTTCCTCAAACTGCTTCAGGAGGCACTTTTTATTTCAATAATAATGCAGCCATAAGTAGCGGCTTTGCTGATTTCAAAAAACGTTGGGGAAATAGACAATTGGAGGATAACTGGCGTCAAAGCCAGCGTTCATCTGCTCAGGAAAACATTCAGGTAATGACGGGCGGTAATGTAGCGAACAACATTACTCCTGCCAATGGCACAACCCAACAAGCCACTACGGATCAAACTTCGCTAGAGAAACAATATTTAGATGCACTTCCGTTAACTTCTGAATTACTCGCAGCTTCTGATCAGAAGATTATTGATGCCTATTTTGAAATTGCAAGTTTTTATCAACAAGAGTTGAATGATAAAAATGAAGCCAGCAAAATTTATGCAGAATTGTTAAGACGATACCCGAACAACAATCATTTGGATGCGATTTATTATAGTTTATACCTGAATAATAAAGGTGTTGATGAAAATAAATCTAATGAATATAGGCAATTGGTTTTAACGAAATTTCCGGAATCTAACTATGCTAAAACTATCTTAGATCCATCGTTTTCTGCCAAACAAAGTGCAATGGAAAACATTGCAAACAACAATTACAATGTTGCTTTCGATGCTTATGCTAAAAAGGATTATCCTAGCGTAATCAAACAAGCCAATGATAATGTAAGCGCTTTCCCGGATAATGATTTGGCACCGCAGTATGCTTACTTGAAAGCAATCGCGGTTGGCCGTACAGCGAAACTCGATCCATTATTGGCCGAGTTCAATTCCATTACCACGCTTTATCCAAATGATTTGATTGTTACGCCTTTGGTTCGCGATCATTTAAAATATATTGAAGCAAACCTGCAAGAATTCAAACAGCGTCCTGTTGCATTGATTGATTTTGATTCCAATGAGCCACGGTTTGTAAGTCAGGCAAAACCAATTGCTGTTCCGGCAAAACCATTAAGTAATGATATTAATGCAGCAACAGTTGAAAAGCCAAAGGAAACGATAACCAAACCAATAGAAGAAGTATTAAAACCTGTAGATAAGCCTGCAGAAGTAGTAAAACCGGCAAGCATTTTTAGTGCGGCAACATCAAATGAATATTATTATGTAATTGATGTGGCTGATGCTACTTTAACTTTAAGTTCATCACGTTTTGGTATCGGCCAATTCAATCGTGGAAATTATCCTGACAATGATTTGGCGCACAAATTGATTGAATTAGAAAATGATCAGTTGATTTATGTAACCAGTTTTATTGATTTAGAGGATGCTAAACTTTATGAATCGAGTATTATTGGTCAACTAAAGAGCATTATGAAGGTTCCGGCAAACCTTTACAGAGGCTTTATTATCAGCAAAGAAAATTTTGAGAAACTAAACAGTAGAGATCGAATTAACGAATATATTGATTTTTTGAGAGACAACTATAAATAAGACTTGAGCGGCTGAAAATCCAGTTGCTTAAATTTTTAATAAATTTGCGTTTAAAGGCTTTTATTTTTTAGCTTTTGAACTAATTACAACACAAAATGAATAAATCCCTTTCTGCACAAGAAACAAAAAGATATAGCTTAATCATCTGGAAATTATTAATTGGTGGGATAGCATTATTTGCTATTTTCATTTCGATGATTGGGTTAGGACTTTTTGGAGCACTACCTTCTTTTAGAGATATTGAACACCCAAAAAGTAATCAAGCTTCTGAAATTATAGCTGAAGATGGTCGTCCACTAGGTACTTATTTTGTGCAAAACAGATCGAATGTTACTTATAAAGATATTTCTGAAAATGTAATTAATGGATTAATAGCCACAGAAGATACGCGTTTTAAAGAGCACTCAGGAATCGATTTTAAGCGTACTTTTACCATTATCGGTTATAACCTTATTGGCAAAAAACAAGGTGCAAGTACCATTACCCAACAATTGGCAAAAAATCTTTTCCCAAGGGAATCAAATCTGAATTTCTTTTCACTGGTGCTAACCAAGTTTAAAGAGTGGATTGTTGCTGTGAAGCTGGAACGCAATTACACCAAAGAGGAAATCATTACCATGTACTTAAACACAGTGGATTTTGGTAACCAGGCTTATGGTATAAAATCAGCTGCAAGGGTATATTTTAACACTACACCCGATAAGTTGACCCTAACACAAGCGTCGACGTTGGTGGGTATGCAGAAGGGAATTACCATGTACTCGCCTACCCGTCATCCGGAACGTTCGAGAACCCGAAGAAATACTGTAATGGCCATGATGGTAAAATCTGAATTACTCAGCCAACAAGAATTTGATGAACAAAAAGAAAAACCATTAGGATTAAAATTCAATGCAGCAACCGTGAATGATGGTATTGCACCATATTTCCGTTCGGTACTTAAAAACGATATCAAAACCATTTTTCAGGAACAGGGCATTACCAAACCAGATGGCACACCTTATGATTTGGATCGTGATGGATTGAAGATTTACACCACCCTCAATTACGATATGCAGCAATATGCAGAAGCCGCACAAAAAGAATACATGAAAGTATTGCAGGCACAATTTATCAGCAGTTGGAAGGGTAGAAATCCTTTTAAGGGAAAAGATTTGCAGATTGAGCAAGGGATGAAAAGGTCTGATCGTTATAAGTCTCTGAAGTTAGAGGGTAAATCTGATGAAGAAATCAAAACCGATTTCAACACCAAAACAGAAATGACCATTTTTACCTGGAAAGGCGATATTGATACAGTGATGAAACCCATTGATTCGGTTCGTTACTACAAAATGTTACTGCGTAATGCCATGATGACGATGGACCCAACTAATGGACATGTGAAAGCCTGGGTGGGTGGAATTAACTATGAGCATTTCAAATACGATCAGGTTAAAATGGGAACCCGACAAGTGGGTTCTACAGCGAAACCATTTACTTATGCCGTTGCCATTGAAAATGGTTATTCGCCTTGCTACACGGTTTCAAACACGCCTGTAACCATTGAAGGTTATGGCGAAAACTGGACGCCAAGAAATTCAGGAAAACCGTTACCAGGAAGCATTACTTTGCAAAAAGCGTTGGCCTACTCACAAAATTATGTCACTGCCTTTTTAATGAAACAAGTTGGTCCGGTTGCAGTTTCTAACTTAGCGACTAAAATGGGCATTCCAAATGTGCCAGCTTATCCATCCATTTGTTTAGGAACTTTTGATTCATCTATTTACAATATGGTTGGAGCTTATGGCGCTTTTGCAAACAAAGGAACCTACACTAAACCCATTTATTTGTTAAGAATTGAGGATAAAAACGGTGTGGTATTATTCTCACAAAAAGAAATCCCGAAACCGATTATGAGTGAAGAAGTTGCCTATGTGATGACCAGAATGCTCAAAGGTGTGGTTTCAAATGGAACTGGTTCGAGGTTAAACTATAAATATAAAGTGAATGCTCCGATTGGTGCTAAAACTGGCACCACCCAAAATAACTCAGATGGTTGGTTTATGGCCATTACGCCTCAACTGGTAACTGGAATCTGGACAGGCTGTGAAGACAGAGCGTTCCACTTCATTAGCACTAATCAAGGCGAGGGTGCTAATACAGCGCTTCCGATTTTTGCTGGCTTTATTAAACGTGTTTATGCCAACCCGGCTTTAAAAATTAGTCATGCTGATTTTGAAGCGCCTAAATCTGGTGTATCAATCACTTACGATTGTAACCAATACCAGCAACAGGAAGAAGGTACAACCGAACTTGATGAGAAATTGGGTTTTTAACACGTTTAGTTTGCGTGAAGGATAGCAGTGAAAATCCTTTTGTTGCATTGAGCGTAGCGAAAATTAAAACAAAAGATTGTAACGGATAGCCTGACCCTTTGCGCAGCTTAGGGGCACGCCAAAATTCTTTTAAACAACATTAAATCCTTATCCGTTTAGATAAGGATTTCGCATTTGAATTCTATTTTTGTAATTGATGAGCA
>SEDB01000613.1 GCA_004210715.1 Pedobacter sp. | reverse complement strand
GTTTCAGACCGTACACCAAAGTTTAGAAATATTCACTTCAGCAACATCACCGGTCAGGTAAATCAAGCAGCTTATCTTAATGGCCTGGAAGAAATGCCAATCGAAAATATCACATTCAATGATATCAATATGGAGGCTAAAACCGGTTTTGATATTAGTTTTTCAAACAGAATCGAGTTTCATAATGTTCAGGTAAACACTGAATTAGGTCCATCTCTCAGAGCTTCAAGAGTAAACAACCTGGTGGTTGATGGACTGAAAACCTATACACCACACAATGATGCAGCGGTTATTGATTTGAAAAATGTAAGTGATTTATTTTTATATAATGCTTTTCCAGTTGCAGGTACAGCAAATTATTTAAGACTGAGTGGTGCCGGAACAAAGAATATTTCCTTAGGCAATAACAATTTCAAAAATGCCAGGGTTGGTGTAAAGAAAGAGAAAGATGTTTATGAAGCCATTGATTATGTTTCTGGAGATAAAGGACAATAATTGATGGGGTTTAATTCGAAGTTTTTCATCGCAGCCGTTACAATATCTACGTTTGCTTCATCTCTTTGGGCGCAAAATCATAATCAGCAATTATGGTATAATCAACCTGCCCAAAAGTGGACAGACGCTTTACCGATTGGTAACGGCAGGTTAGGCGGAATGGTTTTTGCAGGTGTGCAAAACGATCATATCCAGTTCAATGAAGAAACCCTTTGGACAGGAAAACCCCGGGATTATAATCGAAAAGGTGCCTACAAATATCTTCCTGAGATTAGAAAATTACTTTTCGAAGGAAAACAAAAAGAGGCAGAAGCACTTGCGCAAAAAGAGTTTATGGGTTTACAAAGTGAACCTGGAGACCGTAACGCCTGGATAGCGGACATGAAAGCCGGTAAAGGGATAATTGGAAATCCTAGTTTGGCTAACTACGATGATCAATTATGGAAAAGCTTGCAGGTTCCATCTTACGAAGGTTGGGAAACTGTTGGCTTAGAAAATATAGATGGCGCAGTTTGGTTTAGAACTACATTTGAAACACCACAAAACTGGGTTGGCAAAGATTTAGTTCTTGATTTAAACAAAATTTTCGATCAGGATTTAACCTATGTTAACGGGCAATTGGTTGGAAATACAGATGGTGCAGAAGCCAGAAAATATACCATTCCAGCAAAGTTAATTAAACCGGGAAAAAATGTAATTGCCATTCAGGTGCTGAACTACTACGATCGTGGCGGAATTGGCGGCTATAAAGATACCAACAAGAAAATCGGCGTTTATCCAGTCGGATTAAATGTAGAACAAGGAATATC
>SEDB01000612.1 GCA_004210715.1 Pedobacter sp. | reverse complement strand
CTGAAACTTCATATTTCCACAAAACGGTTGGTGGTTTCCACTCGGCAAGGCTAAAACGTTTCCAGGAACTGGTAGATCATCAGTTAACAAAAAGCATCAATCAGGATGTTTTGGATATGTTGAACACAAAATATATCATCACTCAAGATCCTCAGAATGGTTCATATAAAATGCAACGTAACCAGACTGCTGCAGGTAATGCATGGTTTGTTCAGAGCGTTCAGTATGCCAAAAATGCTGATGAAGAAATGAAAGCGATTAGTAGTTTCGATGCGAAAAAAGAAGCAATAGTTGATGAACAATACAAGTCATTAATCGATACCAAGAGATTGGGTACAGGAGTAGAAGGGTTTATTAAATTAACCAATTATACACCTGATCACTTAACCTACGAATACTCATCTGCAAAAGATGTGATTGCGGTTTTCTCAGAGGTTTATTATAACAAGGGATGGAAAATGTATATCGATGAAGTTGAAAAACCATACTTCAGGGCCGATTATATTTTACGTGCTGCCCAGTTAGAAGGTGGAAACCACAAGCTGGAATTCATCTTTCATCCAACCTCGTATTATGCAGGAGAAAAAATCTCTTTAGCAGGTTCAATTTTAATGCTGGCGGGATTAGGTTTCGGATTCTATTCGGAAAATAAGAAGAAAAAGAAAGCCGTTAAAGCTTAATATAGCTCAAACTCCCAGAAACCCATAAAATCAAATTTTATGGGTTTTTTTATGGGCAATCCATTTTTAACACACCTTAACAAATCATAAGAATAATTTAACAATCACGTAACATTTGTTTGATAAACAGTGTCTTACATTTGTAATGTAAAATCAGTTGATATGTTAGAATCATTCTTCGCTGTATGTTTATTAATTATTGTACTCTACTTTTTTAGTCCTTTTGAGGTCAATCTCGATGAGGATGAGGAGTGGTAGGATAGTTTCCAGTAATTCTAAATCGCTTACCTTAAGCGATAATATAATCTTTACCCCAAAATTTCCCGGTTATGGACAAGAGAAACATTGATGTAGTAGTCATCTCCGACGTACATTTAGGCACTTATGGCTGCCATGCCAAAGAATTGCTGAAGTGTTATCCGGAAACTGATGAAGTTCGTTTCGGAAGGCGTACAGGTTTATTATTTAACTGGAAACCATGATGAGATGCTGAGGAAGTTTGATGGAATGGAGATGGGAAGTTTTCATCTTCAGAATAAACTGATCCTTGAACTTGATGGGAAAAAAGCCTGGTTCTTTCATGGGGATGTTTTCGATGTAACCATGCAGCACTCCAAATGGCTGGCTAAGATGGGCGCTGTAGGTTACGATACTTTGATTCTGATCAATAGTTTCGTTAACTGGGTACTTACCGCTTTTGGTCGTGAGAAGATGAGTTTTTCTAAAAAGATAAAAGCTAAATTTAAGGATGCTGTAAAGTTTATCAACAGTTTTGAGCAAACTGCCGGCGAACTGGCTATCGAAAAGGGTTATCATTATGTGGTTTGCGGGCATATTCATCAGGCCGAAAAACGTCAAATTACTTCAGATGAAGGACAAGTAACGTATCTAAACAGTGGCGATTGGGTAGAAAGTTTGACAGCTTTGGAATATCACGATAAGAATTGGACTGTTTTTAAATATGAACATCTCGATTTTATTAAAGACGAATTGGATGAGGGAATCCTCTCAGATGCTGAGGATTTGAAGAGCAAGCTGGATATAAACATACTTTTACAGCACATTAAGTATGAAATTGCTCAATAATTTTTGGATATTCGGCATAAATGAAAATACTCTACGCAATTCAGGGAACTGGGAACGGACATATTAGCAGAGCCCGTGAAATTATTCCTTTACTTCAAAAA
>SEDB01000611.1 GCA_004210715.1 Pedobacter sp. | reverse complement strand
TCCGAATACGGGTGTGGTAGGAAATTCCTTTGCGTACTGTTACCTGGCCCTTTACCAAAAACCCCTCCAGTGGCCAAAGCAATTTTTGCCTGATCTGCCTGAAAAGTTTTATCTGAATGTTGCATCTCTGGATGCAAAAATGTGTTAATACGAGACATGTAAGTTTTTCTCCGTGGGCCTAAGAAGAAAACGAACATCAATAATATAAAACCGCCTGCACAAACAATAGCGATTTGCTTAATACTGATACGCCCAATGATCAGCAGTAAAATACTTACACCGAACAGCATCAATGCGGTAGAGAGATTGGCTAATGCAATCAAAACAAAAACCACACAAACCGAGCCCATAATTGGAAGGAAAGATTCTTTCACGTTCTTGATGTTCTCCTGTTTCTTTGTGAGCATTCTAGCCAAAAAAGTAATCAATGCGAGTTTGGCTAAATCGGACGTTTGAAATGTTAACCCGATTACAGGAATCTTTACCCAACGTGATGCATCATTTAAATTTGTTCCAAAGATTAAAGTGTATACCAACAACGGTACAGTCACAATCATCAGAATTTTAGATATCCCGGCGTAATATCGGTAATCAAGCAAGTGGGCAATATAAATCATTCCAATCCCCATCAACACAAAGATCAGGTGTTTGGTTAATAGTAATTTTTCTACAGCCTCGCCTTTTTTATAAGCTAAAGTTCCCGTTGCACTATACACTGCCATCACTGAGATAAGCGAAAGCAGGATGATGATCAACCAGATCCATCTATCGCCTTTTGTTTTATTTAGTAGTGCTTGGAACATATTTTAAGCCTCCTATATTATAATTCTCTAACTGCCGCTTTAAATTGATTTCCGCGGTCTTCGTAATTTTTAAACAAATCAAAACTTGCACATGCAGGTGATAATAAAACGGCATCACCACGTTTAGCCAAATGGAAAGCAATCTGTGCCGCTTCCTCGGCAGAAAATGTATTTACAATTACTTCCACATCATCTTCAAAAGCATCGTGAATACGTTTATTATCCTTACCTAAACAAACAATTGCTTTAACCTTGCTTTGAACCAGGTCCTTAAGCATGTTGTAATCATTGCCTTTGTCAACACCACCCATAATCAACACCACATCGGTGGTCATGCTTTCCAGGGCATACCAGGTAGAGTTTACATTGGTTGCCTTACTATCATTGATAAAGTCAATTCCTGAAATTTTGGCCACATGCTCTAACCTGTGCTCAATATTTTTGAAATTACCCATGCTCTCGCGGATGGTGTCATTTCTTAACTCTAAAACCTTCGCTACAATGCCCGAAGC
>SEDB01000132.1 GCA_004210715.1 Pedobacter sp. | reverse complement strand
GTATCCATAATTACGACGTTTTCATCTAATCCATCCAAATGCATTGGGGAAATAAATTCTCTTCCATCATAGCAAAATTCGCGGTAAGCTTCATCAGAAAATAAAAACAAATCATATTTGACGCAAAGTGTTTTCAATGCTTCCAATTCTTCTCTCGAATATAAGTATCCGGTTGGATTATTTGGATTACAAATGATAATCGCTTTGGTTTTTTCTGTGATTAACTTTTCAAATTCTGCAATTGGAGGTAAGGCAAATCCGTTTTCTATATAAGATAAGATAGGTTTAACCACCACGTTACTCATGCAGGCAAAGCCATTGTAATTTGCGTAGAAAGGTTCAGGGATAATAATTTCATCTCCTTCGTTAACGCAAGTTTGCATGGCAATTGTAATGGCTTCGGAGCCTCCAACCGTTACCAATATATTTTCAGGTTTGATGTTATAACCCAGTTTGTTATAGTATTCTGTTAATTTTAACCGGTAAGCTAAGGTACCTTCTGACGGTGTGTATGCCCAAACATTAAAATCAATGTTTTTAATTGCATTTAACATTCCTCCTGGTGTTTCAATATCAGGTTGACCGATATTTAAATGGAAAACTTTTTTACCATCTTGCTTTGCTTGATCAGCAAATGGCGTTAATTTTCTGATTGGCGATGCAGGCATCTGCAAACCTTTTTGTGAAATTTTTGGCATGGTACAAAAATAAAAAAGTCCCGATGAAAACCGGGACTTTGAATACTATTATTAAAAATATTATTTAGAACTTGCTGCAACGGTTTCACCTTTGATGTAAAGTACCTTGATTGGTGTTTTAGCATTTGAAGTGATTGTAACTGCTTTTGAAAATGGAGAAGGACCAGCAGCTGCATTGAATGTTACAGAAATAACGCCAGTTTCACCTTTTTTGATAGGAGTAGTGGTGTATTTTGGAACAGTACAACCACAACTTGCTTCAGCTTTAGTAATAATTAAAGGCTCCTCGCCCACGTTTACATATTTAAAGTCAAAAGTCACTGGCTTGTTTAAAGTGATTTTTCCGAAATCGTGAGTTTCTGATTCAAATTTGAATTCAGCTGGTTTAGCTTGCGCATTTGCAGCAATACCAAAACCTAAAACAAAAGCGAATAATACTAAGATCTTTTTCATGTTATGTTTGAAATTATTTTTTTTAATTTATTAAAACAAATTTAATGTTTTCAATTTAAAACAAAAACTATTCCAATTATATTTTCCTTATCCATATATAATTTTACAATTCAAGATCAAGGCAAAATTTTAATTTTGTATATATTTGCCGCAACCAATATTTGATTATGATGCAGAATGAAAAATTTATAACCAACTCTATTGACCATTCCGAATTAAGTTTTAACGATTTCAAAAGTATCGTTATTAATGATTATAAAATCGCCTTTGAAAGTAGACAAGCTAGTGTTTTAGGGCGTAGGGAAGTGTTAACAGGGAAGGCTAAATTTGGCATTTTTGGTGATGGTAAAGAGGTTCCTCAAATAGCTATGGCCAAGGCTTTTAAAAATGGCGATTGGCGCTCAGGGTACTATCGTGATCAAACATTTGCCTTTGCCACTGGGA
Organism: Pedobacter sp.; assembly: GCA_004210715.1. Lineage (GTDB taxonomy): Bacteria > Bacteroidota > Bacteroidia > Sphingobacteriales > Sphingobacteriaceae > Pedobacter. The sequence continues at coordinate 4,741 of SEDB01000132.1, read as the reverse complement.
TTTCTACAATTAAAGAATTTTTCGCCCAGTTATATGCCAATCCTGCAGATGGAGCAGATCCATTTTCTGGAGGCAGGCAAATGAATTGCCATTTTGCAACAAAATCGGTTAATGAAGATGGAACCTGGAATGATTTAACTCAAATCAAAAACTGTTCTTCAGATATCTCTCCAACAGGTGGCCAAATGGCCAGGTTGGTTGGCTTGGCTTATGCATCAAAATTGTTTAGAAACAATAAAGAACTCGATTACCTCAAGAATTTTTCTGTTGGTGGAAATGAAGTGGCATTTGGTACAATCGGTAATGCTTCAACATCTGAGGGTGTGTTTTTTGAAGCCATAAATGCAGCTGGAGTGCTACAAATTCCAATGGCAATTTCCATTTGGGATGATGCTTATGGCATTTCTGTTCCGGCAAAATATCAAACAACAAAAGAAGATATTTCTGAGGTTTTAAAGGGTTTTCAACGCGAAGAGAAGCAACCTGGTTACGAAATTTATAAAGTTAAAGGTTGGGATTATCCTGCTTTGTGTGAAGTTTATGAAAAAGCCATAGCCATTTGTAGGGAAGAACACGTACCAGTTTTAATTCATGTAACAGAACTCACTCAACCTCAAGGACATTCTACTTCCGGATCTCATGAGCGGTATAAATCTAAAGATCGGTTATCTTGGGAAAGTGAACATGATTGCATTCTGAAAATGCGTGAATGGATGCTTGATTCTGCGGTAGCAACCGAAGAGGAGATTTCAGAAGTTGAAAAAAATGCTAAAATATTTGTACGTAATGCCCAGAAAGAAGCTTGGAGTGAATTTTTAGATAGCATTAAGCCTGAGCAAAAACAAGTGGTTGATTTGATTAGCGGCATGGCGAAATATCAGCCAGAATTAGCCAAAATTTCAGCCCAACTTGCCGCAACTGCTGATGCACAGCGTAGAGAGGTTTTTTCGGCAGCCCGCAAAGCCATTCGTTTATCAGCAAAGTTCAGTTCAGCCGAACGAGATGAGATGCTTCATTGGTATAAACAACAAAGTGAGATAAATATTGAAAGATATAATTCTAAACTCCATACCGACGGAAAAGAAAGTCCGAATATGATCGAGGTAATTGATCCTGTTTATGATGATCTTTCCAAGATGGTTGATGGTAGAGAGGTACTAAATGCTTGTTTTAATGAGAATTTTGCTCGCGATCAACGACTTGTTGCCTTTGGTGAAGATTTAGGTAATATTGGCGATGTAAATCAAGGTTTTGCCGGTTTACAAGCAAAGTTTGGAGAATTAAGAATAACAGATACAGGCATCCGCGAGATGACCATTATGGGACAAGGAATTGGGCTGGCCATGAGGGGATTAAAACCAATTGCCGAAATTCAATACCTGGATTATTTAATATTTGCTTTAAATGTTCTAAGCGATGATTTAGCATCATTATCATACAGAACAAAAGGGATTCAGAAAGCGCCAGTAATTGTGCGTACCAGAGGACATCGTTTAGAGGGAATCTGGCATTCAGGCTCGCCTATAAGTATGTTATTAGGCTCGTTGAGAGGTATGCACCTTTGCGTTCCACGAAACATGACACAAGCCGCAGGAATGTACAATACACTCTTTAGAGCAGATGAGCCCGCTGTAGTAATCGAATGTTTAAACGGTTATCGCTTAAAAGAAAAACTGCCAAATAATGTTGGAGAATTTACTGTGCCTTTGGGTAAGGCTGAGGTTTTGGAAGAAGGAACTGACATTACGGTTGTTTCTTACGGTTCATCTTTAAGGTTAGTTCAAGAAGCTGCAGAAGAATTGGCAAATATGGGTATTTCGGTTGAAATTATTGATCCTCAAACACTTCTACCTTTTGATTTAACACATGTATGTGCATCTTCATTAGCTAAAACAAGCAAATTATTAGTTGTTGATGAGGATGTTCCTGGAGGCGCATCCGCTTACATTCTTCAAAAAGTATTAGAAGAACAAAAAGGATACTTCAATTTAGATGGTCAACCAAAAACATTATCAGCAAAGGCTCACAGGCCGCCATTTGGTTCAGATGGAGACTATTTTAGCAAACCATCTGTTGATGATATTATAGAAACTATTTATTTCATGATGCACGAGGCAAACCCAATAAAATATCCTTCCATTTATTAAAAGATTTATAGAGCTTTCGGAAATGCATCGTTAAATTTGTAATCATTTATTTAAATTTTTTGATTAATGACTTAGTTTTGTAATAAAACCTTTATATTACATTTAGTTAAAGTCTAAACATGCTGTTTCATTTCCTATATTTTTCCTGTAAACTTTTGCCGTACCTTAAGTTTTCTTCAGCAATAACTTTGTTTGAAATTTAGATTTTGAAAAAAGGATTAATATATTGTTGTAAGAGGTTTCTGCATGAAGAAAAACATGCGGCTAAGCTGCTATGCATTTTGTTAATTAGATTTTTCTTATTTGGGCAATCATCAGCAGTTGCACAAACAACTGCCCAACAGAAGCGTTTAGATAGTTTATTGATTAGAAATCAAAACTATAACCGATTTGATTCTACTAAAGTTAAAATATTAACAGAGGTTTATCGTCAGTATATTAGAATGAAAGATGCCGACCATGTTGATGATTACGTAGATCGCACCATTCAACTCTCACAACAGTTAAAACTTAATGCTTTTTCTGCAATTGCTTATTATCGAAGAGGATTGTTTTATCATGGACGTACAAATTATATTAAAGCTGAAGCCGATTATAAGAGTGCCATAATTGAATATAACCTTGTAAAAAACTTAGATATGATTGCAGGCACCTATTTAAATTTAGGCGCAATGTATGCCAGCATACCAGATTACGCAAAATCTTTGGAGGTTAATCAAAAAGCGATAGCTATTTATGAAAAATTAGGTAATGATTTAGATATGGCGAGTTGCTACACTAACATATCCAGTATCTATCAAGATTTAGGAAAGGCAAGCCAGTCTTTGATTTACCTTCAAATGGCGCTTAAGGTTTTTACAGAAAATGAAGGCAACGAGAGAGGCGTTGCAGTTGTTCATAACTTAATTGGTTCAGCTTATTTTGATGCTTCGAAAGATGAGCTGATGAAAATGGGGACTACGGTTAAAGATCGTTTGAAAGTTGCTTTATTTAACTTTGAAAAGTCTTTAACTATTGCCGAATCCATCAATGATAATGGATTAATTGCATCCAATAAACGAAGTATTGGGAATGTGTACCATGAAACTGGAGAGAATGAACTAGCATTAAAATCTTATCAAAGGGCAATTCAAATCAGTAAAGTTGGTGATGATAAAAGTTTATATGCCGATTGTCTTTTTGCCTTAGGTAGTTTTTATCAAAAGCAAAAAGATTATGAAAATGCTTTGGTTCTTTATTCAAGCAGTTATGATATCGCAAATCAAAATAGTTTGCTAGAAATTCAAAAAAGATCTGCTTTTGGATTAAGCGATATTTATGAAGGATTAAATAAGTATGATGAAGCATTGGCTTTTTACAAAGAGTATATTACCATAAAAGATCAGATTTTTAATAAGGATAAAGAGCGTGAAATTACTCGTAGGCAAATGCAAATTGATTTCGGTTTTAAGGAAAAGGATTATCAATTTAAACAGAAAATCACTGATATTGAATTGCAAAGGCAAGTTTTATTAGCAAAGCAACAACAACAAGAGCTTTTTTTAAAAAAGCAACAACTTGCCTTAAGTGATAAGGAAAAAACTTTGCAGCGGCTTACTTTTCTGAAAAAACAAGTTGATCTGGAAATAGATCGGGAGGTGCAGAAGAATAAATTTGAAAGGGCGAAGCTTCAAGGCAAGTATGAAACATCATTAAGAGACAAACAAATTATTAAACAAGAGCAGCAGATTAAATTTGATTGGCGTGTTAAAATATTTCTTACCGTTGCCATTACACTTGTTTTATTAACTGCATTGGTTATTTTTTTGAATCAAAGAAAAACTACCCGTTTAAATAGAATTATTAGTACTCAAAAAAGAGAGCTTGAACAATTAAGCAGGGTTAAGGATAGAATATTCAGTGTGGTAAGTCATGATATGCGGACTCCTGTAAATTCGATTATATCTTTTATACAGCTTTTAGAAGCAGGGAATATCGAACAAGCAAAATTAACCAAATATGCATCATCTCTAAGAAATAATCTTACTTACACTTCTACAATGATGGAAAATTTGCTCAATTGGGCAGCTAGTCAAATGCAAGGATTTAATCCCTATCTGGAAGCTCTTGATGCGAGTAAAGTCGTTGTAGAAGTTGTGAAATCATTACAAGATCAAGCCAATGAAAAAGGAATAAAACTACATAATAAGGTACTTGAGCAAACAAAATGCAAAGCGGATGCCAATATGCTTTCTCTTATAATTAGGAATTTGGTAAGTAACGCCATAAAATTTACGGCTGTGAATGGAGAGATTTCAGTTAGCTCAATAACAAGCCTTAAAAATATTGAGATTAAAATAACAGACAACGGCGTAGGTTTAACTACAGAACAAATTAATCACTTTAATAAACCAGGTTATCTGGGCGCAGGCGTAAGTAGTTTAGGTACCAATAATGAAAAGGGTACGGGGCTTGGGTTAATGCTTTGCCGAACTTTTGTAGGTTTAATGGAAGGTAATATTAAAGTTGAACAAAATACTACAAAAGGAACTACGTTCACAATTTCGCTACCATGTTGATATTAAATTAACTGATTATTTGGTAAATCTGGAAAG
>SEDB01000005.1 GCA_004210715.1 Pedobacter sp. | reverse complement strand
AATCTCTTTTCTTTTTACCTTCGTGGTTGAATTTTAAAATGATCTGATTAACGCATCCCGTTAGACATTTAAAAAGCAATGAAATTTAAAAACATCCTTATCTATTCAGGATTTATTGGAATCCTGTCTCTGTCTGCCTGTTCAAAAAAAACAGCAATTGAAGACGAAACGCCTGTTACCCCTCCAAAAGCGCCAATTGCTTATGCCATTACCGAAACTTTCGAATCTGGTACTAAAGGTGCCTATGCGTTAGACAGTGTACAGCTGTTAACCGGAAAATGGACAATGAGCGATGCCCTCATCGGCAACCTGGCGGCAGATGCTAAAAATGGCGCGAAATCTATACGATTAAGAACTGGCTACCTGTCGATGAATTTTGATGTTGCAGGTGCGAAAATGATCTACATTTCTCATGCTAAATATGGTACGGACGCCAATTCTATGTGGCAGCTACTGTCCTCAACAGATGGCGGGAAAACTTATGCTCAACTGGGTTCTGATATTGTCGAAACCAGTACCACATTGGTAACAGATTCATTCAAAGTGAGTAGCACAGGTAAAATCCGTTTTCAGATTAAAAAAGCAGGGACTACCCGGATCAATATTGATGATATTATTTTTAAGGGCACTGGCGATCCGGGCATTACCGTAGGTGTACCAGATACTGATCCTGTGGATAATGGAAACGCCACTACTCCAACTCCGGGTAGAGGAACACCAGAGGCGGGTGCGGATGCACCACCAGCAGGTGGCGACAATTCAAACCTATTGTTTGGTAATCCCTCAGGCGCCCTGGCTTCTGTAGTATCAGCAGAAAACTATTTGATTGATCAGAAATATTATGTGGAAAGTTATAGCATGACCCGCGGTATTCCGAACTGGGTAAGCTGGCACTTAGATCCAAATAACTTCAATGGCACGGTAAGCCGAAAAGACGATTTTGCTTCATTTACTGGCCTGCCAACGAATTGGTACCAGGTACAGAGCAACAGCTATTCGGGTTCTGGTTTTGATAGAGGTCACAATTGTCCAAGTGGCGACCGTACCAGTTCGAGCACAGCCAACTCAGCAACATTTTTAATGACCAATATGATCCCACAGGCACCAAACAACAATCAAAAAACCTGGGAATCTTTTGAAAGCTACCTTCGTGCCCAGGCGTTGAATGGTTATGAGGTTTATGTGATCATGGGCAGTTATGGTACTGGTGGCATTGGTTCGGCAAGCGCATCGGTAGTTAATACCATTAACAATGGAAAAGTAACCGTTCCGGCAAATGTTTGGAAAGTAGCAGTACTATTGAAAACAGGAGATAATGATTTAAGTCGTGTTACTACTTCAACAAGGGTCATTGCGATCAATACACCTAACATCAACAGCACCAGTGCAAGCTGGAAAGATTATATTGTTTCCGTTCGTGACATTGAGGGCGCAACAGGTTACAACCTGCTTTCTAACTTACCTCAAAACATTCAGGATGTGGTAGAGAAAGTGAAAGACCCAGGCAATTAACTTTAATTACCAATTCGTTTCATAACAGTGCAATCACAACAAAAAAGCCGTATCAATAAATTGATGCGGCTTTTTTTGCTGTAAACTTTTTAATAATGAAGTAAATAAGAATTTAGTGCAACATTATAAATATTCTATGTCCTCAATTCCTATACTGTTCAACTCGGTGCAAGCAATGAGTTCTTTATCGTTTAGAATTCCGACACCGCTCGCTACAATAAACGAGGTGATCCCAGTTTCGCTCCCACTTCTTTCTCCAGATGAAAGGGAGCTTACATACAGGACAAATCTTAAATGGAAGATTTTCTTTCTTAACGCCTTTCATCTTTTAAATGGTTTGGGTTCGGATATTATAAAATAATACAGGTGGCAAGAGAAATGAAAATACCGCATATTAATGACTTAATATTGCACATGCCAGAAACTCTAAAGAGGAATTATTAATCAATTTAGCACCATATTCTAATAAATGCAAATTGACTACACGAATTCATCAAGACAAATTGTAAAATGGAGAAGTCTTATTTTAAGGATTTCTTCTCAATAGATCTCTCCTCGTGCCTCATTCGAGATGACAATTATTAAAAGAGTGTACTTCCTTTGAGATGACAGAATTAGTCTCCGTCGTTTTCTTAAAATAACTCCAAAAAAAAAGTCCTTCTTTTTTACAAGAAAGACTTTCGTTTTTACAGGTAGATATTATAGAAGACCATAAAGGCCATGTGCATAAGTTCTTAAAGATGCTGATACCGAATTCATTTTTTCAGGAGATGGTCCTTTTACTTTGTAAGCTTCGGGATGCATTTCTAGCGCCTGATCGTTTTCTTTTTCTATCGTATTTTTGTTGCTTAGTGTAGCATTTTGTTCTTCGCTTAATTTTAAAGGTGCCATGTCATATCGTTTTATATATGGAAAACATGCATTTTATCGTTTTGTTTTCTCAAACAGTTAAAAAACTTAAGTTTTTAATCCATTTGTATATGCAATTTCTATTCGATAGTTGAAATCCAATTTTCTGTAGTTGAAATTTTTACCGGAACTGCGGAAGCAACGATTTTTAAAACGCCTCCAGCATTAATATCATTCTGTGTGATATAATTTTTATTGAAAGGTTTTCCGTTTAAAAATACCTGCTTAATATACTTGTTCTTTAAATCAAAATTTTCCACCTCCACTTTAAAAGTTTTTCCTTTTGATAGTTGGTAAGTAATGGAGGGAAACAACGGCACATTTAGATAATAAACCGGCCAGCCCACGCAAGCCGGAGAAAAACCACTGGCTGTAAAAACATACCAGGCACTCATCGCACCAGCATCATCATCCATGGTACGCAAATAAGCATCAGGTTGGTTGCGGTAAATTTTACCGATGTAACTCCCGATACCTCTGCTATTATCATTAAAATAATTTTGGATGACTGTATCAGTAGCCAATTGATGCATCCAGTATTGAGATTTGTAACCTTGTTTTGTTACATTGTACATTAATGGCACCTGTAAATCAGGTTCGTTGGCATGGTTATACAAATCCCGGGCAAAAAATTCATCCAGCTTAGCTAGATAGGATTCCTCTCCCCCATCCAATTCCATTAAGCCTTTAAAATCATAAGGAACGAACCAACGGTATTGCCAGATTGTACCTTGATATAAACCACGAGCCTGCATTTGATCTACATCGCGTTTGCTTAGGTCTTTAAAATCCTTGTTCCAGTAGGTTTTATACTCCAGCGCTTTGTTTTTATAAACTGTGGCTTTTTGCGGGTTGTTCAGGATTGTGAAGATTTCCGAAAGTGCCCAATTATCATAACTGGACTCCAGCGCTTTATCAGGAGATTTATAATCCAAACCTTTAATCTCCTTTTCTAAAGAATCAGCAATTTTTGCAAAATCAACAGGATAGCCTTTGCGATAAGCATCCAATAACACGACAATGGCATGCTCTGAACGAACGGTATTTGAAGGCTCCTTTTGTCCGGCGTAATCCTTTTTTCCAGAATGATAAAGATCAGCGATCGAGGTTACCATCCCTGCATAACGATCAGGTGTGATAATAGAAAGCAAAGGCAGTTGCGTACGGTAATTATCCCAAATGGCCCAGCCATTATAACGGATTTGCTTGTCCTTCTGCACCTCTCCTTTGGTGCTGCGGTATTGCCCATCCTGATCCGAAATAACATAAGGCGATTGCATGGTTCGATACAGCAAAGAATAAAACAGTTTAGCATCTTCCAGGTTGCCTTTTATTTCAATTTTTGATAAATTGGAATTCCAATCGGCACTGCTTTGCGACTTTATTTCTGCTAGCGTTTTTTTATTGATCGCCAGCTCCGCTGACTGCGTACTTACAGATGATAATGCCACATTAATTTCAGCCAGAGTTGATTCCTCATTCAATTTAACTATTAGCTTATGGTCAGCAATTTCCGCCCATTTCACATTGCCGGTTAAATTCAAATGGTAGTAAATTCGATATTTACCAACGCCACAAGTGGTTTTGGATTCAATCCAGCCAGAAATTGAATTTTGATTGATCACATGCTCCTCTGCAACAAAGGCGCCATTAAAGGCATAACCTAAATCCAAATAGATACCTTTTTTACCTTTTGGGAATTGATAAACTTGTTTTCCGGCATTGCCCAAAACAGAAAAACTGGCTTTAATTTTGTTTTCAAAACCCACTTCGTAATAACCAGGACTTGCCTTTTCTGAAGATTTAATCAATTCGGTTTGCTTAGGATCATCGCCCAAAAAAGGCTTTACAAAAATATTCCCACCAGAACCCTGACAGCCCACACCTTCGAAACGATTATGGGTAAAACCTTCAAACTTCTTTGCTAAATATTCATAACCTGTATGTGTTTTTGGGTAGGTTTGAGGACCAATGCTCAACATGCTAAAGGGATATGAAGCAGCTGGAGACATTTGCCCATGATCTCCTGATGAACCTAGAAAAACATTCACTAAATCAACTGGTTTGTTATCTTCGGGCGTACTAAAAGCCGCTTTCGATTGCGCTAAAACGTTTAACTTAATTAAAAGAAGTAATGCTGCTATTTTGAAACTTATTTTCATCGTGTAATATAAAATTGGCCTAAAATAACATTTTAAGATGAAGTAGATGTTATGTTTTAGGTTCTTTACAAAGCAAATTCATGAGGCAAAAAAAAGCCATTCCGATGATTTCGGAATGGCCCTTCTACTTTCTTAATTAACTTTATTTGATCATTACCGGAACAGAAACCTTATCCCAGTCTAAAGAGAAACCAGTTTTTGTAATTTTGTAAACCAAACGTTCTTGAGTAGCTTTTAAAGCTTTAGTTTTTACATCAACACGTAAAGCATCTTTAGCTTCTTCGTATTTGTATGCACCCCATTGTTTTGGCTCTTTGTTAAAGATAGCCGTCCAGGTTCCACTTTCTTTAGGAATTAAAAAGAAACTGTATTTACCTGCAGGAAGTGATTTACCTTGTACCATAATATCCTTATCAGTTTCGAAAGTAGTTGCCTCGTTTGCACCAGCACGCCAAACTTTATCATAGGCTTCTAAACTACCCCAGATTTTACGTCCTTTTACCGCCGGACTGCTGTAATTGATGGTAATGGTTGCGCCTTTAATTTTTCCGGTTACCGTTGCAGCAGGACTTGGTTTTGGTTGAGCATCCTGTGCCATCGCACTCGCTGAGATCGTTATTGCGGTAAAAAGCAAAGCGATAGATTTGATCATCGTTTTCATAGTAATATTATTTATCTGTTTTTGTTGTTTTTGATTTTACGAATTTAATGCTTTGGGACGATAAAATAATAATCCGAAAGTCGAAAAAATAATAACTGCGGCAGCACCAATCACATTTAACCAAAGGAATGACACCACATCAAATTCATAAACGGCGATAACGACTATTTCTGATAAAATTGCAGAAATAAAAACGATTGGGCCATTAATTTTTTTGTAATAAAAAGCCACTAAGAAAATTCCGAGAATAGGGCCATAGAACAGAGAACCTAACACATTTACAGCTTCAATAAGCGAACCCATTTGCGTGGCAAACATGGCTACAGCGATAGAAAAAATCCCCCAACCTAAGGTATGCAGCCTGCTATATTTTAGCTCTGTGGCATCATCAAGTTCCTTTTTACTAAAAATCAAATGCACATCTTTTAATGAACAGGCCGCAAGTGAATTCAGTGCTGCTGAAATGGAGCCCCAACTGGCTAAAAAAATCACAGCGAAAAGTAATCCGATCATTCCAACGGGCAAAGTATTTTTCACGAAGTATAAAAAAATGTAGTTGGTATCTGTTTTCTCCGCGTTGAAGTTTGATTTATTGATGGCTTCCTCTACCCTGCCATGTAAATCCTTGACATCTTTTTGGGTTTCTTTGAAATTTGCTATGGAAGTTTCTAAATCTGCAGCATGATTATCCTTTTGCTCAAGAATGGCTTTCGATTGTGCATTAAATTTTTCTTCAAGTAGTTTATGCTCTCCTTCAAAAACCGCAGCTTGCTGGGGTTGTGTTTCTTTTAGATACTGATAAGAACGTTCGTTAAAATAAATTGGAGCAGGTTTTAGAGAGAAGAAAGCAAAAAGCAATGCACCAATCAACAGAATCGCAAACTGCATTGGAATTTTAACCAAACCATTCAACAACAAACCCATTTTTGCATTGGTGTTATCTTTGGCGGTAATGTATCGTCCTACTTGACTTTGATCTGTTCCGAAATAAGAGAGTGCAAGAAAAAAACCTCCAATCAGTCCACTCCAAATGTTGTATTTATCTTTCCAATCGAATTCTGTGGTAATCACATTCAGTTTTCCTGATTTGCCTGCGAGGTAAAGTGCATCGCTAAAACCAACTCCATTGGGCATGTTTTGAACCAATAAATATCCTGCAAATGCCATGGTTCCTAAGATGATTAGAAACTGCAGTTTTTGCGTGTGCGCAATTGCTTTTGCTCCGCCAACATAAGTGTAAATCAATAAAATTCCACCCGTTAAAACGTTTGTTAAATAGATGTTCCAATTTAAAACACTTGACAGAATGATACTTGGTGCGTAAATGCTGATACCGGTTGATAAGCCGCGGGAAAAGAGAAATAAAAGAGATGTTAATACCCTGGTTTTTTTATCAAAACGCTGCTCTAAATATTCATAAGCGGTATAAACATTCAAACGCTGAAAGATTGGAATGAAAGTGATGCAAATTACAATCATCGCCAAAGGCAAACCAAAGTAATACTGAACAAAGCGCATTCCATCGGTATAAGCTTGTCCGGGGGCAGATAGAAAAGTGATGGCACTTGCTTGCGTGGCCATGATGCCTAAAAGCACAATGTACCAGGGCATCTGATTATCGGCCTTTAAGTAAGATGCGTTGCTTTTTTGCCCACGACCAATAAAAACACCGTATGCTACCACAGCGAGCAAGGTAAAAATGAGTACTAACCAATCGATATTACTCATGCCCAGAATTTAGTAAACAGGTAATAAAATACAATTTGGAATAACAATGCCAATGCAAGTAAAACATACCAATTATTCCAATTTTTGAGTTGGTTTTTCATTTTATTTCCCTACTGATATAAGATTAAAAAACAAACGGGCAGCTCCAATATTTCCTGCAGGCAGCTGTCTGAAAAATGCAAGAGGGGTATAAACAAAATGTCCCTTTCCGTAGTTGGCATATAATGTCGATCCTTTCAGAGTTTCTTCGCCTGTATCATTCATTTCAAAAAGTGGTTCATATTTATCATCCCATTTATCAGGAAAATATGCGCCACGCTCTTGTATCCATCCATTAAAATCTTCAGCAGTGATTTTATTAGGATAGTTTAATAGTTTATGTTTCGGATTTAAGAATTTTACTACCGCATTTTCTTCCGTTACTCGTTTTCCACTGATGTTGAAAGGATAAACACCAAAATCCTGCAATGCCATATCCTGAGTGGTGTTATATTGCATTACAATCGTACCACCGTTTTCAACGTAGCCTTTTAATGCGGTTTGCCAGTTTTTGATTCTTTTTTCTGTATTAACTACCCGAACACCAGTAACAATAGCATCATAAGTAGCCAGTTTAACAGAATTTAAAACATCCGCTTCGGCTAAGATATCAACCTGTAAACCGGCTTGCCTCAAAAACTCAGGAACCAAATCTCCAGCGCCTTGAATATAACCTACTTTTTTGGCAAGCACCTTAACATCGCCTTTCAACAGCCATGTGGTTGCAGGAACAAAATATTGAAGTGATGGCAAATGTGGGTATTGAATCAAAACCTGGCCTTTGGTAAATTCATTGCCTTCTGAAGCGAAAATTACTTCTAATTTATTCTGGCTGGTTTTTATCTTGGCTAAATCATCAGCAGAAAGAACGAAATCTTTAACTGTGATGGTGTTCTCTGCCAGATTGATTCCTGTAAAAGTTTTAATTATCGAGTTCCCGATTTTAAATGAGATTTTACCGTAGTTGATGTATTTATTCGCTTTTAACCGAAGTGTAAGCTTAAGATCCTCTTTTTCTTTAGCAAAATAAACAGGTTCGGCAAAGCTTAAATCCATAGCCGGAACGATTCGTAATTGCTCCACCACATCGCCTTTTACCGGATCTAATTTTTTAAACGATAACGGTAACTGCAAATTAAATTTTTCGTTTTCTATGCTAAGCACGATGGAAATATGTAGTTTTGATGCTGTTTCTGCCATTCCAATTAAGGTATCGTTAGCGACGCTAAAAGTTGCCGCATTCTTGGCCGCATTTTCCAACCAATAAGGTTCTGTAAGTGCCGCGTTAGCTGGAAGTTGAATTTTGCGTTCGATGGTCATCAACGAATCTCCTGCGATTCTTTTATTCACACGATCTATTTGATTAATCCAGTTAATTTGTTCCAAAACTAATGGAGTAGCTGATCGGGAAATTAAGTTCAAACGGAAATTATAGCTATTCCCTGCGATGGCTTCGGCCTGGTTGGTTACCACCTCACCCATAAAACCTGTGCAGCTAAGAATAATCTGATCTATTGCAGCCAGTTTATCTCTTTTCAGGTTTTGATCTTGAATTTCTGCAATTCTTTTTCGCAACATCAATAAGCCATGTAAACTTTTATCTGGATGATTATAATCGAAGGACAACAAAATAATATCGATCAATTCATCAATGTTATCAATTCCCTTTTCAGACCAGTTGTATGGAATCTTATCAAAAAGAGATTCTTTTGCAGGAACACCCAAAACGTGAGAAAAGTACTCTGTTCTAACGCCCGCAACTGACTGTGTTCCGGCACCCTGGCTTTTGTGCAAACTCCTGCTTAAGCCAGCCAATTCACCGTAGCCCATTCCTAATTGCGCATCATACTGCCCCACCGTAACCTTAAACTGATTTTCAGCAGTGGTGTTTGTTGATCCGAAACGAAAAGTATTCCAAAGCAATCTTTTTGGTTGCCAAACATCGACATATTTTAATTGGTTTGGAAACATGGTTTTATCTGCGGCAGCTTTAAAAGCTTTTTCTGCCACCATAGCTGATGCTGCATGTTGACCGTGACCCGCAGCCGCAGTTGGTGGGAAACGGCAAATGATTACATCTGGTCTGAATTTTCTGATTACCCAAACTACATCGGCCGTAATGCTATCGGCATCCCATTGTTTAAAAGTATCATCGGTATTTTTCGAAAAACCAAAATCGATGGCTCTGGTAAAAAACTGTTGAGCGCCATCCAATTTCCTGGCTTCCAAAAGTTCGTGCGTACGAATTAAACCTAAAGCAGCACCTTGTTCTGTTCCGAGCAAATTTTGTCCGCCATCTCCTCGGGTAAGGGACAAATATCCTGTTTCTACATTCTGTTGATTGATTAACCACGATAGTAATCCAGTATTTTCATCATCAGGATGTGCTGCCAGGTAAAGGACTTTAGGTACATGTTTTAAAGTTTTGATCTCCCGGAAAATCTCTGCAGACTTTGCCGATCTAACTTGTTGAGCTGAACCATAAAACACTGAAAACCCAAGGATGAATATTAAGATTAGTCTTTTGAACATAGAATTTGCTTTGTGTAGCAAATATGCTTAAAATGCTTTTATTCCGAGTAGTGGAAACGAAAAAGGTACAAACAAAGAATAATTATTAATCGTTAATATTGCATCATAAATTACACCTATGAACGGGATCGTCCTCATCATTGATGATGAAAAAAAAATATGCAGTTTACTTTCGAGAATTATTGAATTAGAAGGATTTAAAACCTTGCAAGCTAACACAGGCAAGGAGGGATTAAAGCTTTTAAAAAACAATGATATCAGCATTGTAATCAGTGATGTAAAATTACCTGATGTAAATGGTGTAGCCATGGTAAAAGATGTTAAATCGATTAAGCCGCATGTAGAGATCATTAACCTTACCGCATACGGATCAATCGCTGATGGTGTTTTGGCTATAAAAAATGGTGCTTTTGATTACCTGGTAAAAGGAGATGATAACGATAAAATAATTCCATTACTTTATAAGGCGATGGACAAGGCAAATCTTCAACAAAGAATTTTAGAGTCTGATCATAATGTGACAAAAAAGCACAGTTTTACCACTATAATTGGTCAATCCAAGGCTTTAAAAAATGCGATTGACCTTGCAAAAAGAGTAAGTAAAACCGATACAACGGTATTGTTGTTGGGAGAAACAGGAACAGGTAAAGAGGTTTTTGCACAGTCGATTCATTATGAAAGTAATAGGGCAGCGAAACCATTTGTAGCGCTAAATTGTAGCGGTTTTTCTCCCGATTTACTCGAAAGTGAACTTTTTGGTTATAAAGCCGGGGCGTTTACTGGTGCAAATAAAGACAAGAAAGGTTTGCTAGAAGAAGCCAATGGCGGCACTTTATTTTTGGATGAAATTGGAGAAATGAATCTTGATTTGCAGGCCAAATTGCTTCGGGTGCTGGAAAACCAAAGTTTCATTAAAGTTGGAGATACCAATACACAACAGGTAAACGTTCGTATTCTTGCTGCAACCAACAAAGATTTAAAAGCCGATGCAGCAATAGGGAAATTTCGAGCGGATTTATACTATCGTTTATCAGTATTTACGATCATTCTTCCGCCTCTGAGGGAAAGAAAAGCGGACATTCCAGCTTTGGCAAAATATTATTTGAATCAATTTTCTATCACCGTGAACCGTCCAGAAATTAAATTGGATGATAAAATGCTGAGTGTTTTTGAAAAATACAACTGGAAAGGAAACATCCGTGAACTTAAAAATGTGATCGAGCGACTGGTCATTCTTTCCGATGATGACAACCTCAATCTCTCTGCCTTACCACAGGAGTTTTTCGAATTTTCGCCATTAGAAAATAATTTCAACCTCCAGCAGATGGAAAAACAGCATATCCAAAAGGTGTTGGTACACACAAAGGGCAACAAGACCGAAACTTCAAGGTTGTTAGGCATTGGTTTGACCACACTTTATAGAAAAATTGAAGAATTCGGAATTAAAGAGGCTTAACCAATCCCCTTAACCTCATACCAAAATGATAAAAACCCTTCCAAAATGGAAGGGTTTTTTTATGCCTAAAATTTTGATTAACGCACAAAAACAATTCAAAAGACTGCAAAACAACACTTTATAAGAATCATTATTCTCTCGGCACAAGAGTTGGCAATAGGCATTTCATAAATCAATAAGTTATGATCATGACACTGTTTCTAATTCTAATCCTGCTCTGTTGGGCAACTTACCTTTCTATCGATTGGTTTGAAAAAATCTAAAGAAAATGTTAGCACTATTTATCATCGCAATCGCCGTATTTATCTATATGATTTACGTGTTGATTAAACCAGAAAAATTTTAAAACAGAGAAAATGGAAAGTAGAAAATTGAGATTGGAAATAGACAAAAGGTAATAGGACACTAATCTATTTCCAAATATCTATTCCCAATTCACCATATACACCCTACTAAATCCCATTCTCCCAAAGCAAAAAAAATGAACACTGAATTAACTGGCATCATCGCCACCTTCTTGCTAACGATAGTTATTGCCATCCCTTTGGGAAAATATTTGGCTAAAGTTTTTGCAGGAGAAAAAGTTTGGACAGACTTTTTAAAGCCGCTCGAAAACGGAATTTATAAACTTTCAGGCATCAACATTAAAGAACAGATGAACTGGAAACAACAATTAAAAGCTTTGTTGACCATCAATATTTTATGGTTGGTTTATGGCTTTTTTGTATTAATATTTCAAGATAAATTGCCTTACAACCCTGATAGAAACCCTGGGATGACCCCAGATTTGGCTTTCAATACAATCATCAGTTTTGTTGCCAACTGTAACCTGCAACACTACTCAGGCGAGAGCGGTGTAAGCTATCTCACACAGCAATTTGTGCTGATGTTTCTGCAATTTGTAAGTGCCGCAACAGGTATAGCGGCAGCCGTAGTATTATTTAAAGCTTTTAGAGATAAAACCATAACACAGTTGGGTAACTTCTGGGAGTTCTTCGTCAGAGCCATTACACGATTATTATTGCCACTATCTATTGTTGTGGCCTTAGTTTTAACTTTTAACGGTACACCTTCCAGTTACGATGGTAAAGACCAATTTATTTCTCTTCAGGGAGATACCGTAAATGTTTCTCGGGGTCCGGCAGCACAGATGATTGCCATAAAACACTTGGGAACGAATGGTGGTGGGTATTTTGGTGCAAATTCTGCCCATCCATTCGAAAACCCTAGTTACTTAACTAACATGATCGAAATCATTGCGCAAACCATCATTCCAATGGCCATGATTATCGCTTTTGGGTATTTCATCCGTAGGAGAAAATTAGCCTGGACAATCTTTGGAGTAATGACCATCGGCTTTTTCATGTTAATGATTCCAACGCTGACCTCTGAATTAAGCGGAAATCCTGCGTTGGCTAAAATGGGCATATCGCAATCTTCTGGAGCAATGGAAGGCAAAGAAGTTCGCCTCGGACCAGCTGCTACCGCATACTGGAGTACGCTGACAACGGTAATTTCTACAGGTTCAGTAAATGGAATGCATGACAGCACCATGCCACTAACAGGTTTATGGCAATTGTTAGCGATGATGATAAATGCCATTTACGGTGGTTGCGGTGTTGGCATATTGAACTATTTTATTTATCTGATTATCGCGGTATTTATTTCGGGCTTAATGGTGGGAAGAACACCTGAGTTTTTAGGTCACAAGGTTGAAGCTAGAGAGATTAAAATTGCTGCCATCATCACATTGTTAAGTCCGTTTTTAATTTTAGCCGGAACCGCCATTGCAAGTTTCGTATTTAGCAATCACGGCAATGCAGCTTGGGCTACACAACCGCAAAACTGGTTAAATAATCCTGGTTTCCATGGTTTCTCAGAAATGCTTTACGAAGTCACTTCATCAAATGCGAACAATGGTTCTGGCTTTGAAGGTTTAGGCGATAACAATGTATTCTGGAATGTGCTTACAGGGGTGATTATTTTCATAGGTCGCTTCTTGCCAATCATTGGCCCGGTTGCCATTGCAGGTTTATTAGGCGCTAAAAAATTCATTCCTGAATCTGCAGGAACCTTAAAAACAGACACCAAAACCTTTGCACTCATGACTTTCGCTGTGATTTTAGTGCTCAATGCGCTTTCGTACTTCCCAGCATTGGCTTTGGGGCCATTGGCGGAATATTTTTCAATGCTTAAATAGATATAGTTGTCACATTGAGTTTGTCGAAATGATTTAGCGCTTCGACAAGCTCAGCATGACAGTTTAAAGAAATAAAAATCTGTGAAATCATTTTAATCGGTGAAATCACTTAATTAAAATAAAAATGAAACCCAATAATAAATTATTCGAACCAGCTTTAGTGCAAACTGCATTTAAACAATCGTTCATCAAACTCGACCCACGGGTAATGGTTCGCAACCCTGTAATGTTTACCGTTGAAATTGGCACCTTGGTAATGGCTTACGTTACCGTGTACTCCTTCAGCAACACCGGACAAGGTTCTACATTATATAATTTCTTCATCTTTTTAGTGCTTTTGTTAACGGTTTTGTTTGCCAATTTCGCGGAAGCAATTGCTGAGGCAAGAGGTAAAGCACAGGCAGATAGTTTACGTAAAACGAGAGAAGAAACGCCTGCAAAAGTTCTTTTAGCCAATGGAAAGATTGAAATCCGTTCGTCAAATCAATTAAAAAAAGGCGATGTTTTTGTTTGCGAAACTGGTGATACCATTCCAACCGATGGTGAGATTATCGAAGGTATTGCAACCATTGATGAATCGGCGATTACAGGCGAGTCTGCTCCTGTAATTCGTGAATCTGGTGGCGATAAATCTTCTGTAACCGGTGGAACAAAAGTTTTATCAGATGAAATAAAAGTTAAGGTAAGTACCGCTGCCGGCGAAAGTTTTTTAGATAAAATGATTGCTTTAGTTGAAGGTGCATCTCGCCAGAAAACACCTAACGAAATTGCGCTGACCATTTTGTTGGCCAGCTTTACTTTAGTTTTCATTATCGTTTGTGTTACGTTGAAACCTTTTGCAGATTACGCAAATACACCGATTACCATTGCTGCATTAATTTCACTTTTCGTTTGTTTAATTCCAACAACTATTGGCGGCTTATTATCGGCCATTGGCATCGCAGGAATGGACAGGGCTTTAAGGGCAAATGTGATTACCAAATCGGGTAAAGCGGTAGAAACAGCAGGCGATATTGATGTTTTACTTTTGGATAAAACCGGAACGATAACCATTGGCAACCGTAAAGCAACCAACTTCTATCCTGCTGCAAGTGTAATTATCAAAGATTTTACCGATGCCTGCGTATTGAGTTCTTTGGCCGATGAAACTCCAGAAGGAAAATCGATTATTGAATTAGCGGCTGAGCAAGGTTTCAAAAATTCAGGAACGCCACAAGGTTCAACATTTATCAAATTTTCAGCCGAAACCCGCTCAAGCGGATTGGACACTGCTGATGGAAGACGCATTAGAAAAGGTGCTTTTGATTCCATCAGGAATATTGTCGAAAAAGCTGGAAATATCTTTCCATCAGATATTGAAGATCATGTTAAATCCATCGCAACAAATGGCGGAACGCCTTTAGTAGTTTCAGAAAACGAAAAGGCTTTAGGCGTAATTGAGTTACAAGATATCATTAAGCCAGGCATCAGCGAACGTTTTGAACGCTTAAGAAAAATGGGCGTCAAAACGGTAATGGTTACCGGGGATAATCCTTTAACTGCGAAATATATCGCCGATAAAGCTGGTGTAGATGATTTTATCGCAGAAGCAAAACCTGAAGATAAAATGAATTACATTAAAGATGAACAGGCTTTAGGAAAATTGGTTGCCATGATGGGCGATGGCACAAATGATGCGCCTGCACTTGCCCAGGCTGATGTTGGTGTAGCGATGAACAGCGGAACCCAGGCTGCAAAAGAGGCTGGAAATATGGTTGATTTGGATAACGACCCGACGAAATTGATTGAAATTGTAGAAATTGGAAAGCAACTTTTAATTACCCGTGGAACACTCACTACTTTCTCCATCGCAAATGATGTGGCTAAGTATTTCGCAATCGTCCCTGCCTTATTTATTGCTTCTATTCCAGCTTTGCAAAGTTTAAATATCATGGGTTTGCATACGCCAGAAAGCGCAATTATGTCGGCTGTTATTTTCAATGCGATTATCATTCCGATTTTAATTCCGCTGGCACTAAAAGGCGTGGCTTATAAACCAATTGGCGCAACGGCTTTACTACGTAGAAACTTATTTATTTATGGCATCGGAGGTGTTGTCGCTCCGTTTATCGGCATCAAATTAATTGACTTATTAATCGGGTTGTTTGTTTAAGCGGGGAAATGGGAAATAGAGAATAGACAATGGATAATTGGAAATATGACAGGTAGCTAATACCGATTCTCTAAACTCAAATCCATTTCCTATTCCTTGATACCCGTTTTCTAAAATTCAAATCTATTTCCTATCCCTGATACCCATTCCCTATATAAATTCACTAAAATGCAAAAATACATCATACAATCGATACGCTTAACCTTAGTTTTAATCGTATTATTATGCATCATCTACCCTATTAGCATCGCGTTAGCAGGCAAACTTTCTAACGGAAAAGGTGGTGGAGAAAAAATCGCTAAAAATGGAAAAACCGTTGGTTACGAATTGCTAGGTCAATCGTGTACCAAACCCGAATATTTCTGGGGTCGTCCATCAGCAGTTGCTTACAATGCAGCTGGTTCTGCAGGTTCAAATAAAGGTCCATCCAATCCAGATTATCTGAGAGAAGTTCAATCGAGAATTGATACGCTTCTTAAATATAATCCAGGATTAAAAAAATCAGATATCCCTGCCGATATGGTTACCGCTTCAGGTAGTGGTTTAGACCCGAATATCTCTGAACAAGGTGCAGCCATCCAAGTTGCCAGAGTGGCGCAGGCCCGTAAAATTAGCGAGCAGAAAGTTAAAGAGTTAGTGTCGATGAATACGTTAAAACCATTAATGGGTTTATTTGGCCCATCATCAGTAAACGTGTTGAAACTGAATTTAGCATTGGATAATTTGTAATTCGATAAGTCGTCACTGCGAGGCACGAAGCAACCTTAATGCTTTTAGTATTATAGCGACCGTTGTAGGATTTCTTCGTGCCTGGCAATGACGACCACTTTAATGAAGCCACGATTTTACACCACTCCGTTATTTCGACTGGAGCGCAGCGAAACGGAGAAATCTTTGAACCTTTCATTGTACAATCCAAAGATTTCTCCACTGCGGTCGAAATGACGATTGACTAAACAGACAACTCAAATCAATATAATCACTTTATTATAATGAAAAAACTAATCACCCTTATCACAACATTAACAGCAAGCCTAACTGCTTTCGCTCAGGAAGAACCCAAAGTAAAATTCTCAGGTTATTTAGAAACCTACTATGGTTACGATTTTAATAAACCCGCTGACCATAATCGTCCAGGCTTTATATATTCTCACAATCGTGCAAACGAAGTAAATTTGAATTTAGGTTTCATAAAAGCGGCTTATGATAGTGGTTCAATCCGTGCGAATTTGGCGGTAATGGCTGGGACTTATGCCAACGCAAACTTAGCTGCCGAGCCTGGCGTTCTAAAAAATATTTTCGAAGCCAATGCTGGCGTTAAACTTGTCAAATCAGAAAACCTGTGGATTGATGCTGGTATTTTTCCTTCGCACATTGGTTTTGAAAGCGCCATTTCTAAAGATTGCTGGGTATTGACCCGAAATATTGCATCAGAAAACACACCATATTACGAATCAGGAGCGAAACTTACTTATGGCACTAAAGATGGTAAACTAACGGCCACCCTACTCTACCTCAATGGATGGCAAAGAATTACCCGTGTTGATGGCAATAACAAACCCGCTGGTGGTTTACAATTAACCTGGAAACCGACCGATAAAATCACGGTAAATTACAGTAATTATTTAGGAACCGAAAATGCAGATTCTGTACGGGTAAACCGATTATACCACAATGTTTATGGCGTATTCCAACTTACCAATAAATTTGGCGTAACGCTTGGTTTCGATTACGGAACGCAGCAAAAAGTTAAAGGCAGCAGCGAGAAAAATGAAATAATATCGCCTGTGGCAATTGCGCAATATAGGTTCGCTCCAAAATGGGCCATCGCTGGTAGATTCGAATATTACGAAGATAAAAATGGTATTTTTATTTCAACAGGAACGCCAAATGGTTTCAAAACTAAAGGCTATTCTTTGAACCTTGATTACTCGCCGATTTCGAATGCGGTTATCCGTTTAGAAGGAAAAACTTATGACAGCAAAGACAAAATTTTTACGAGAGAAAATAGCGCCGTGAATGCGAGTACAACTTTAACTGCTAGTATAGCGGTAGCGTTTTAATTGATGGATGAGGGAAGATGTAAAATGAATGATATGCAAAGTTCTATCATCCATCCAGCATCTTAAAAGCTCATTACACATCAACCATCTTACATTATTACATTTTACATCAATGACAAAAGACGATTCCGTTAAACAATTCCTCAATCTCATCAAAAAGTCAAGACGAGGGAAACTCAAAATCTACATTGGGATGAGCGCAGGCGTGGGCAAAACCTATCGGATGCTGCAGGAATCTCATGCACTTTTGCGTAACGGAATCGATATTTGTATTGGTTATGTAGAAACGCACAAAAGAGCGGAAACCGAAACTTTGGTTGCAGGTTTACCCTTAATCCCACGAAAGAATATTTTCTACCGCGGTAAAGAAATTGATGAAATGGATTTGCAGAGCATTTTAAACCGTCATCCGGAAATTGTTGTAGTTGATGAACTGGCACATACCAATGCCGAAGGCAGTAAGAATGATAAGCGCTGGCAAGATGTATTTGATTTATTGGAAGCTGGAATTAGTGTGATATCAGCCGTAAATATCCAGCATTTAGAAAGCATTAACGAAGAAATTGAGCACATTACAGGCATCAACATTACCGAGCGGATTCCAGATAAAATTCTCGAAATTGCTGATGAAATTGTAAACATTGATTTAACAGCCGATGAATTGGTAACCAGATTGAAAGAGGGAAAAATATACGATAAAAGTAAAATTGAAAGAGCTTTGCAAAACTTTTTCCAGGCTGATAAAATTTTGCAACTACGGGAACTTGCTTTGAAAGAAGTGGTGCATCAGGTAGAGCGGAAAATTCAGACCGAAATACCAAAATCCATCAAGTTACGTCCGGAAAGGTTTTTAGCCTGTATATCCTCAAATATCGAAACCGCTGGCGTGGTTATTCGAAAAACAGCAAGGCTTGCATCCTACTACCGTTCGCCATGGATTGTTTTGTATGTGCAAAGTGATGCCGAAAGTTTCGACAAAATAAAACTGGATAAACAACGACATTTGATTAATCATTTTAAGTTGGCAACCGAATTGGGAGCCGAGTTGATTAAAGTTAAGAGCAATCAGATTACCCAAACCATCATCAACATGGCCACAGAAAAAGAAATCACAACCATTTGTATAGGCAAACCACATTTAACCATTATTCAGGTCATCATGCGAACGGCAATTTTTAACCAGCTGTTGCGTAATTTAGCCGCAAAAGAAATTGATTTGGTTATACTTTCTTAATCCAAATATGTCATTCTGAGCCTGTCGAAGAACTTACGAAACATTTCGACAAGCTCAATGTGACAACTATTCTAACACATCATCATCATGAAAATAAAAACCAAGCTTCGCCTCGGATTCGGATTTCTCTTCATCATCGTTTTATCCTTTGGGTTGATTGCCCTTTTCTTTTTAAATGAGCTTTCAGATAAATCAAAAGTTATCCTTAAAGACAATTATAAATCGCTGAAATATGTTTCAGCAATGAGAAATGTAATAGATGAAAGCAATTTTCCATTATCCGTAGAAAAGGCAAAAATATTTGAGCAAAATCTAAAAAAAGAAGAACAAAACATTACGGAAACCGGAGAGAAATTAGCCTTTCAGAAATTAGAACAAGCGTATAAAACTTTGATAAATACTTCAACAAACAGCATCAATGGAAATAGTTTGAAAAGTTTACGTTCAGCACTTCAAAGCATAGAAGAAGTGAATATGAAAGCCATTTATGATAAAAATGAAATGGCAAATACAACATCCTCCAGGGCAAACTTATACATTTCTATTGCGGCGATGGTTGCTTTCCTCATCTTGTTCACATTCATCGTGAACTTCCCGGGTTTTGTGGCTAATCCACTGGCGGAATTTAGCGCTGCGATAAAACAAATCGGCAAAAAAAACTATAAGCAGCGACTCCATTTTAATAACCATGATGAGTTTACTGAACTTGCAGATTCATTTAATGGCATGGTTGTGAAATTAAATGAATGGGAGAACAGTAATCTTTCAAAAATCAAATCAGAAAAATCGCGAATCGAAGCCATTATCGCACAAATGCAGGATGCCATTATCGGCTTAAATGAAAAGGGCGAAATTCTGTTTTTAAATCATTTAGCAGCAAAGCTGATGAATCTTGATGAAGAAAAAATCATCGGACAAAACGCAGTAGAACTGATGAAAAAAAATGAATTATTAAAAAGAATCATCAAGCCTGAAACCGAAGATAAAACACTTAAAATTTATGCTGATGAAAAGGAATCATATTTCCTTTTAGAAAACCGCGAAATCATTATTCCAAATTATGAAACACCTGAGGATAAAACTTTATTCGAATCTTCAAAATCGGCTGGAAGTGTTTATGTACTAAAAAACATTACACAGTTTAAAGAATTAGATGAGGCAAAAACCAACTTCATCGCAACCGTCTCTCATGAATTGAAAACGCCTTTGGCATCGATAAAAATGAGCTTGAAATTATTAAGCGACGAGCGAGTTGGCACGATGAACGATGAGCAAAATCAATTGCTAACCCACATTAAAGAAGATAGCGACCGGCTGCTAAAAATCACAGGTGAGTTGTTAGACTTATCACAGGTAGAAACCGGAAATTTGAAACTCACTTTCGCCATTGCAAAACCAGGAGACATTGTAAATTATGCTGTTGATGCGGTTAAATTTCAGGCAGAACAAAAGTCGATTAAGCTTGAATTAAATTGCGATTCCAATTTGCCGAAAGTTAATGCAGACATTCAAAAAACAGCCTGGGTTTTGGTAAATTTTTTATCGAACGCCTTGCGTTATAGTTCAGAAAAATCGACTGTAAAAATTGATGTTTTTCAGAAAGAAAAATTTATTCAGTTTTCGGTTCAGGATTTTGGAAAAGGAATTGATGAAAAATACCAGAAACGATTGTTTGAGCGATATTTTCAGGTACCCACTGATGGAAAAAACAAATCGGGTTCTGGCTTGGGGCTGGCAATTTCAAAAGATTTTATCGAAGCCGAAGAAGGAAAAATCTGGGTTGAAAGTGCGATTGGAGAAGGAAGCCGATTTAGTTTTGTGTTGCCGATAAATCAAACTTAGACAATATAAGGCTCCATTTCCTTATCAATACTTTTCCTTAATTCCATCAACTTAATCGCATAACCATGCATTGCAACTTCTTTATCTGTTTTTGGTTTAAAAGATGGAATTGTTTTTGGCTGACCATCATCGCCAACGGCTACAAATACGATAATACAATGGGTATTTTTAACAAAATCTGATTTACCCACCGGTTTTGAATAGGCATCCACAGCGATATGCATACTGGTTTTGCCTGTGTAGATAATCCGGGCTTCCATTTTCACCAAATGACCAATATGTACTGGGCGAAAAAATCTAATTCCACCAACGTAAACCGTTACACAGTAAGAATCGCTCCACTGCAGCGCACAGGCAAAAGCGGCTTGGTCAATCCATTTCATCATCATACCACCATGCACTTTTCCACCATAATTTACGTCAGATGGTTCGCTTAAGAATTGTAATTCTATGTGATTTTTTGTCCTGGCCATTTCGATTGTGTTTGTTTTTGGTAACCGCAAAGTACGCAAAGTGAAAACGCAAAGAAAGAGAAGCTGGATTTTTGTTATAAAAAAAACGTCATTGCGAGGCATAGTTTATCCCGACCATTCGGGAAAGCAATCTTAAAATGAAAGAATTTAATAGCTACCGTTGTAGGATTGTTTTGTGCCTCGCAATGACGAAATGGATAAACAAATCTCAAAAAAAAACATAAAATATACGTTAGCAGTACCCTAACAAAAAAGTCGTTCCAAATGGAACGACTAATTACTAAAGAAACCTTTGTGTTCTTCCCATCTTTGTGGTAACTAACTTCAACACTTTGCGAAAAACTTAGCGTTCTTCGCGGTTAAATTATTAAACCTATTTTGCCATGATGCTAATCGCATAACCGCCACCTGGCGCACAATTCAAAGTCAACTTCGTTTTATTGGTTACTTCCATCTTGCGGATGGTATAAGCTTTTGGATTTGTTTCGTAATGCGCATCCTTTGCATCAGCATAAATAGTTGCCGTATATTTTTTACCTGGATCTAAAAAGCTGAAATCAATTTTCGAGGTACGGGCAATTTCATCATTCGTTCTACCTACAAACCAGTTGTTTTTGCCTTTTGCTTTACGGGCAAATGTGATGTAATCTCCGGGCTCAGCTTCTAAAACTTTCGTATCATCCCAATCAACCGCAACATCTTTAATAAACTGGAAAGCATCCAAATGCTTGTTATAAGTTTCTGGTAAATCTGCCGCCATCTGTAGCGGACTATACATGGTAACATACAACGCCAACTGACGAGCAAGTGTGGTGTGTACGAATGAATTATTTTCCGGATTATAAGCACTTACCTTGGTTTCGAAAATACCAGGCGTATAATCCATCGGACCGCCGATTAAACGGGTAAAAGGTAAAATAGTGGTATGGTCGGCATTATTACCACCGAATGCTTCGTATTCCGTTCCACGGGCAGATTCGTTTCCGATTAAATTTGGATAAGTACGAGCCAAACCTGTCGGGCGAACCGCTTCATGTGCGTTCACCATAATTTTATATTCCGCAGCTTTTTCAATGGCATACAAATAATGGTTATTTAACCATTGTCCGTAATGGTGTTCTCCACGTGGAATCATATTGCCTACATAACCGCTTTTTACCGCATCGTAACCATTGGCTTTCATAAATTTGTAAGCGGTATCTAAATGTCTTTCATAATTACGAACCGAAGAAGAAGTTTCGTGGTGCATAATCATTTTAACGTTTTTGCTCGCCGCATAGCGATGCAATTCCTTCACATCAAAATCAGGATAAGGCGTTACAAAGTCGAACACATAATCTTTCGTTTTTCCGAACCAATCTTCCCAACCTTCATTCCAACCTTCTACCAAAACGCCATCTAATCCGTGTTTAGCTGCAAAATCAATGTATTCTTTAACATGGGCAGTATTAGCCGCATGTTTTCCGTTCGGTTTGGTTTTCGAATAATCAGTTACGCCCAACTGAACACTGGTTAAATCGTTATAAGCCCAAGTACTTTTGCCGGTAATCATTTCCCACCAAACACCAACATATTTTGTAGGTTTAATCCACGATACATCTTTGAATTTTGTAGGTTCGTTAAGGTTATATGTTAATTTAGAAGTTAAAATATCGCCAGCTTTATCGCTCACAATAATCGTTCTCCAAGGTGTTAAACAAGGTGCTTGCATGTAGCCTTTATCTCCTACCGCATCTGGCGTTAACCACGACTCTAAAACCATGTTTTTATCATCCAGATTTAATGACATTAACGAATAATTAATTAAAGCAGCTTCATGGATGTTGATGTACAAACCATCCTTACTTTTCATCATTAAAGGTGTTTGTAAACCCGTCGGCGAAAAAGTAGTTTGCGATGCATTTGGCGTAACCGCATCTTTCATTTTAGCCCGAACCTCTGATAAGTTTGAAGTTACGGTGCTATATTCCTGTGTATCATAATCGCCAGGTAACCAAAAAGCTTTATGGTCACCAGCCAATGCAAACTGTGTTTTTTCCTCTTTAATTACGAAGTAATCAAGGTTTTTTTGCTCCGGGAATTCATACCTGAAACCTAAACCATCGTTAAATAAACGCAAACGAACAATGATGAAACGATTGGTTTCCTTTTGCGTTAAAGTTACTGCCAACTCATTGTAATCATTTACAATTTCCTTTACCTCGCCCCAAACAGGTTTCCAGGTTTCGTTAAAAGTACTGGTTTTGCTGTCGCTGATTGTAAAACCACTGCTTAGGTTTTTGCCGTCTTTCAGCTCCAGACCAAGCTTACTCGTTTTGATTACTTCTTTGCCCTTATACTTTAAGCTGTAGGTTGGCACACCGCCATTTGCTAATGAAAAATTAGCCACCAAATTCGCATCTGGCGATTTTAATTCCTGTCCGGAAACGTTCCCGGAAAAAAGGAAAATGCAAATAATTACTAGCAGTTGATAGCGGTTAATCGATTTTTTGTTTAGGTTTTTATTCACTTTATATAATTTATTTTATAAATCTGTTGTTTGCCGTCATTTCGACCTTGTCGAGAAATCTTCTTTGCATTAATCTTGTCATTCTGAACGCAGTGAAGAATCCGTAACCGAATAGCGCTGCATAAAATTACTCCACTAGTTTTTGTTCATGAAACTATTCAGCGTTAGATCTCTATGGCATGAGATTCTTCACTGCGTTCAGAATGACAAATGTTTATCGCTAATCCAACAACAAAGTTTCATCCTCATCTTCAGTCAGGCTTAGCTGGATGCTATCGCTGCCAGCAATGCCCTCAATTGAACCCCGAATATGCGTGGCGTTTAACAATACTTTTTCCAGTTGCTTTTCACGGGCTTTCCATAAGCGTTCCATGGCATCACGTTCACGTTGAATAGATAATTTCATGCTCATAAAACCCTCACGAATGGCTTTCCATTGCTCAGAAAATTCTGCTCCTGTTAAGTAATCGTAAAGCATGTGCATTTTGTCGCCACGGTTTTCCTGCGATTTCATTGCAGTTGATAAACGTAAAATTCCATCACGCAGCACGTAAGCCACCGCGTTAACTTCCTCGAAAGAGCAAATCCATACACCATCTTTCTGACCGAAGCAATCCATGCCTTTTGGGTAACATTGACTTACGATGACCGCAACATCAACGCCCATGCTACGCATATCTTTCTTTAGCTTTTCAATCCAATCGCCGCCGAAATCTTTTGTCCGTTTGCTTTCGTAAATAATTTTACCACACTCTTGTCCAAAGTTATTTCGAACCACCTGAACGCAATCTGCCCCACGAACCCCCTTACCTACTTCTTCAATTAAATCGAAAGGAAAATTGCTACGCAGCAATTCTTCTAAAATTAACTCCTGCACTTCGCCTTGCAATTGCATACTGCCTTGCTCCGCTTTGCGTTTCATTTCTTCAGCAAGTTTTTTCTGGTCGTCGAGTTGTTTCTCAAGCTCTCTTAAACGCAGTTGGTGTTCGGTATCTTTAATGCTATTCTTTTCAGCTTCCTGCTTACGAATCTGCTCTACCAACTCATTGCGTTGTTCGTTTATTTTACGCTGAAAAGCCAATTCCATTTCTTCCTCTTTCAACTTCAAACCCTGCTCGCGACGTAAAAATTCCAGTTCCTTTTCTCGGGCAAGTTTTAGTTTTTCTTCGCTTTCCTTCGCATTGCCTTCCAGCATTTGCAATTTGGTTTCAAAATCAGAAGCAATACTTTTACGCAGATTTTCTTCTAAATCACTTTTAATCCTATTCTTTTCGTCAACAAGTTTAGCATCAAAAACTTTCTGTTGTTGCTGTTTTTCGACTTCAAATTCAGCCAATTTACTTTGCAATTTTGCTTCATTATCCTTTGTAAAAGCTATCATTTTTTCACGCAGCTCTTTCTTATAATCTTCTGCCATGGCTTCTTCCATCGGAAAAACATGAGCACAGTTTGGGCATTTAATTTCGGTAGCCATAAATAATTTCTAATTCACAAAAATTGAAGAGGTACAAAGATATTAAAGCTTTTTAGGAAAAGGTAAACGAGTTTTGCACCATTTGGTTATAATACTTTCGAGCGAACTTCATTACCTGCCGTCAGAATTTTACTTACCGGGCACTTCGCCGCAATATCCTCTAATCTTTGTTTCTGCTCCTCAGTTAACTGGCCGGTACAGGTAATCTCTTCCAGGAAAATATTTTGCGCATTCTCTATACCCATGTTCACTTCCACTTCAATTTTATCAACTGCCCAACCCTTTCTATCCACATACATCCGCAGCGTGATGGCTACACAAGATGCAAGTGACGCCATCAGCAAACCTTTTGGCGCAAAACCCTTATTCGTTCCGCCTAAATCTGCAGGCTCATCAATCACGATATCATGCGTTCCGTTTGTTACTGCACACGCATAATG
>SEDB01000610.1 GCA_004210715.1 Pedobacter sp. | reverse complement strand
TCATCATCATAATGATCGCAAAGCCATACAATAAGTTCTGGAAAATAATTACCCTGAATGCAGGACAAACCTGAAGAACCCGCTTTTAAAGATTCAACCGCATGAACCATGTATGCATCGTACAAACCAAAGGCATGTCCGTCGGTAAGGCGTAATTTTTCTTCAATTTGAGCGAGATCCAAACAAGTATCTTTATGATAAATCACCCGACCAGTAGATACAAAATCAGCCAGCTGCCGGGGTTTTAACACACGTTTGTAAGGCACCGGACATTCATAGAATCCTATTGGAACATTTGGGGTTTGATTAAGCAAATCAAAAACATGTTCATTGAAAATGTCATCGGTTTCATGTTCTTCTGCCAACAAACTAGTAATAACAATTACAGCCTCCACACCTAAATCACTAATTTCTTTTACAAAATCTGCTTGTTTGGAAATCGCACCTCCGAATGTTCCCGTGGCTACAACAGGAACCGCACCATCCGTTATTTTTATGACGTGTTTGATGGCCTGTATGCGTTCATCGTTCGACAATTCAAACATTTCACTCGATAAGCAATTTGCAAATAAACCCGATGCCCCAGCTTGTAAATAAATCTCGGTCAATTGCGTTAACGCTGGATAATCGATATTTCCGTTGTTCAAAAAAGGTGTGAGCATAACCGGGATGAAGCCTTTTTGTGCGTTTTCCATCTTTTAAATAGATTATGATATTTACTAATTAATGATCAGCCTGAACGTTTTAGCTTGCTGATTGCATTTTTCTTTTTTTTATTTTGGTGATAAAAATTCCAACAAGAAATATGGTTAAAGTTCCAACTACAATGATCATATTTTTATGCAGCGGATTTCGAAATGCTTCATATTCATCAGGGAGAAGTGAAGAAAATGTCATCCAAATGATTACCGCTATACCAATAATTGTCGCAACAATTGCCTCGTGATTTTTGGTTTGCCTACTTACGATTCCAAGCAGAAAAAGCCCAAGCATACCCGCTGCAAAAATCCCCGATAGTTCCCACCAAACATCTAGTATACTTTTTACACCAATCATGGCAATTCCTGTTATCATTCCGAGTAAACCAAAGCCTACGGTTGCAATATGGAGCATGGATAGGTTTTGCTTTTCGGTAACGTCAGGTTTAAAATATCTTTGGTAAATATCTACTGAAAATACGGTCGCTGAAGCATTCATTCCTGAACTAATTGTGCTCATTGCCGCAGATAAAATTGCCGAAACAATTAAACCAACTAATCCGGCAGGAATTTTTGTTACCATAAAATGCGGCATAATCTTATCGCCGTAATCTGATGGTAAAAGTGA
>SEDB01000609.1 GCA_004210715.1 Pedobacter sp. | reverse complement strand
ACGGTATAGTCTTCAAAACCTGTCCATTTGCGGGCATAGCTATTCCCTTCTTCTCTTACATCATCAGGACCAAAACCGATTTTATAGGGAACAGTATTTTCGTCATAGTTCGTAGCTCCTCTGCGATAAGTGAAATCTGTATTGAATTTCAACATGTTTTTAAATAATGAAGCTTCGGCATTGAACTGGGTTTGAAGACTAAAATACTTATCACTCGCTTTGCCGCCATTTGTAAGTTGTGCCCCGGTGCGGCCTACAGCATTATTTGCCCATGTCCCATCTGGATTTTTATCATAATCAGTAGGGAAAAGGTTATAAATACCTGTGATGGAGTATTGACTGGGATTTTCTCTTTGTGTTTTGGTTAAAAAAGTATTGTTACCAAAACTTAACCATGGCGCTATCTGATAATTTACTTTGCTACGCAAATTATAGCGATCAAAATAATCATCAGCAATTTTAAGCATTCCGTTTTGCTTGTTATAGTTTCCTGAGATGTAATATTGGGCTTTCTCAGATTTTCCGCTTACCGATAATGCATGATCATGTGAATAGGTTTGGTCGTTTAAAAAATACCGTGTCCAATCCTGGTTACCCATATATTCCCAAAGTTTATTGTCACTAGGATTGATCCGCACTCCCGGAAGGTCAGGATTATCTGACCTTTCTTTGGCATATTGGTAAAACTGATCACTATAATTTACATTATCCCATGGGGTATTATTGGTTGAGAGTTCCAATAAACGTGAATAGATATAAGGGTCGGTAACCTTATCAGGAATAACGGTCGGTTTATTTAATGAGACAAAATTACTGTAACTTACGGTTACGCCGTCTTGAGTGCCGGTTTTGGTTTTAATTAGAATTACCCCAAAGGCTGCCCTTGCACCATAAATTGCAGAAGCAGATGCATCTTTAATCACTGAAATGTTTTCAATGTCTTGAGTAGCTAAACGATTTAGTTCTGCTGCATCAGAAGGCACGTTATCAATCAGGATCAGCGGATCTCCCCCATTAATGGATGTTATACCGCGAATATTGATTTTTGCCGTAGCGCCCGGTGCTCCGGAACCAAAATCGATGTTCAAGTTTGGCACTAAACCTTGTAAGCCTTGAGCAACATTTGCAATTGGCCTGCTGGCTAAAGTTTTAGCGTTAACCTGATCTACAGCACCAGAAAGGTTTACTTTTTTCTGTGTTCCATAACCCACTACAACCACTTCGCTAAGGTCAGCGTCGTTTTTCTTTAAAATTACATCTACAGATTTACGGCTTCCAAGCGCAACTTCTTGTTTAATATAACCGATGTAAGTGAAAATTAATACCGCAT
>SEDB01000131.1 GCA_004210715.1 Pedobacter sp. | reverse complement strand
AATAGAATGGGGATTACTGGCAATTGCACAAAATGTTAGAAAAAAAGCAGCCTAAAAAGGCATGCTTTTGCTCTTTTTAACAAAATATTGGATACATAAACATTTCTAGCCAGCAATAAGCGAATAACACATAGGATTTATTTAAATACAAAAAAGCTGCCTCATTTATTTTGAGACAGCCTCTTTTTTTATGTGGTATTTTTTGAAATTATGTCGCTACATAATAAATTAAATTCAACATAACCATTTCTGTCAGCTTTAACGAAACATAGTAAAGAATAACAATTAAGAACATTTTGCCTATCACTTTTTTGCGTTGATAAAACACCTTTAAAGCATTAAACATGTACCAACAAATCCAGGCAAATAGGCCAATTTTAATGATGGTAGA
Organism: Pedobacter sp.; assembly: GCA_004210715.1. GTDB lineage: Bacteria > Bacteroidota > Bacteroidia > Sphingobacteriales > Sphingobacteriaceae > Pedobacter. Next base: position 11,593 of record SEDB01000131.1, on the reverse strand, counting down.
CATCATACTTTCGGCTCCGAAAACATACTTCATGAATGGCCTTGTTAATATTGATACAATGAAATAAGCAGTCATTCCATGTATGGTAAATATTAGGTGGTCTAAGTAGTAGATATGATTTTTTCTAAAATTCCACATGATAAACAACGCCAGGAGTGGCATCAGCAGAAAGTATTGTTTCGGACGATTATGCTCCAAAGTTTCCTGTATAACTTCCGATTTCTCTCCGATAGTGATGGCACGTTTCTTTATTAAGCGATCGAACCAATTATCCTGATCCTGTGGCTGAAGTGTTTTTTGTCTGGCAAGATATGCCGCATAGGTACTGTCATTACGATCATTATGAATTTTAGTGAACGTTGAAATTACCTCAGTAAGGGAATCTGATTTTGTGGCTTTATTTTGCTTCTTAAGATTTACCAAAGCAGCTGTTTGATCCTTAAAACTTAAACTTTTGAAATCTTCACGATCCATATCTTCAGCAATACGTGAGGTGGTTTCGTTTACAATGCCTGGAGCAGCATAGGCAGTTATGTTCTTTTCTATACTTACCAGCTGACATAAGGGATTTCGAGATTGTTAATGAGTAATGGCATCAATAGCCTTTTCCTGTGCTTTGGTGTGTTTGTGTTTAAATAAAAGCGCAAAACTTATGGTTATAACCAGTGCGTAAATGGCAAAGGTTAACCATACGCTATGCCAGTCTTTTACAGATAGTGCTCTGCTTAATTGTCCATCACTTAATACTGATATTCCTTTTGAGCCTAAAAACTCAATTAATAATTTATTCTTTGGCTCAGAATCAACAAGTGTGGCAATGTCTTGTATGCTGGTATAGGCCTTTGTAAAGTATTTATCAATAATCCATCCTGATGTCAAACTACCTAAAATAGCACCAAAGCCATTCGTCATCATCATAAACATACCTTGAGCAGATGAACGCGTTTTAGGTGTGGTTGAGGTTTCTACAAACAACGATCCGGATATATTGAAAAAATCAAATGCCATTCCGTAAACAATACAGCTCATTACAATCATCCATAAACCATCTGCAGGATTACCAAAAGCAAACAGGCCAAACCTGAAAACCCATGCAAGCATAGATATCACCATTACTTTTTTAATTCCATATCTTTTCAAAAAGAACGGGATGGCCAAAATAAATAGTGTTTCTGATATTTGTGAAATTGATAAGATTAATGTCGATCGCTTTACTACATATAGTTCTGCATATTTTGGAAACATCTTGAATTCATCCAAAAAAACATCCCCATAAGCATTTGTTAATTGTAATGCTCCACCCAAAAACATAGAAAATACAAAAAATAATGCCATCTTATAATCAGAAAATAGCTTGAAAGATTCCAAACCTAACTTCTGAACCCATGATTTTTTCTCCGTTATTAAGTTTGATGGCTTGCAGGCAGGTAATGTAAAGGAATAGAAACCTAAAGCTAAGGCACTAATTCCTGCAATGTAAAATTGATTTGCGCTAGCCTTATTGCCTGTTAAATTGGTAATCCACATGGCCACAATGAAACCAACTGTTCCCCACACACGAATAGGCGGGAAGCTTTTTACCACATCAAATTCACTGTTTTTAAGTGTGGTATAACTTATAGAGTTACTAAGGGCAATTGTTGGCATGTAAAAACACATCGCCAATAATATTATCCAAAAAAAACTGTGGGGATCATTAACCTGAGGCAGATAAAACATCACACCAGCATATAACAGATGTAACACTGCGTAAAGTTTTTCAGCGTTAATCCATTTATCTGCAATTATACCTGTTAGTGTAGGCATAAATAATGAGGCGATACCCATTGTAGAAAAAATAATTCCAAAATCTGCACCATCCCATTGTTTTGTTCCAAACCAATAATTTGCAATTGTAATTAGCCATGCAGCCCATACAAAAAATTGCATAAAGCTCATTAAGGTTAAGCGAAACTTAACATTCATCATATTTGTTTGTTTGATTTTTGAAAGTAAAGGCTGAATATAGAACTATTTTAAAACATAATTCAAAAATGAGCCCAAATTATTTTAAACAATTTGGGCTCATTTGATTATTAAGTGTTTACTATATAAAATGTAAAGGAATTAACTACAAAATAAGGATTTCAGTGCTTTAGACACTTAAGATGTTCCTCTTTTGTTTAGTTCATCTCGTAATCTTGCTGCTTTTTCATATGCTTCATCTGCTATAGCTTCTTGAAGTTTCTGCTGCAGCTCATCAACAGTTAAATCAGTAAAGCCTTGTTGCTTCGCCGATGTAGGCGTAACATCAGCGTCTGGTTCTTTAGCAATAGAATCCATATTTTCCAGAAAGAGAAAATCATTGCCTTCAATTACTATTCCCGCTGAGGCAAGAATAAATTCATAGGTATATATCAGTGCGTTGAAACGAACAGATAGCGCTATTGCATCAGATGTTCTGGCATCAATTTCATGTGTATTTTTGCCATCACTACAAATTAATTTAGCATAAAATACACCATCAACCAGGTTATAAATGATTATTTCTTGAATATTGATGTGGAAAGTATCAGCCATTGATTTAAACAAATCATGAGTTAACGGCCTGCTAGGGGTCATTTTTTCAATCTCAATAGCAATAGCTTGAGCCTCGAAAGCACCAATAATAATAGGTAATCTTCTACGACCATTTACTTCTCCTAAAACAAGGGCATAAGCACCAGATTGCGTCTGGCTGTAAGATAAACCTACAATATCTAATTTTACTTTTTTCATATTTCAGATACTGGTTTTGAACAAGCTGTTGCCGCTCCTAATAATCCAGCAAGCTCTTCAATCATTCCCCAGTTTTCAGGGCCTTTTAATCCTCTACCTGCAGAAACTACCAATTCAGCGTCAGGTAATGACACTTTATCTGTCGCCCTTACAATATCTTTTATAACAGTTCCTAAGTCTGATTGTTTAATATCAGCTGAGAAGTTTTCAATTGTGGCATCAGTTGCATTTTCCTTTACACCAAAAGCATTAGGATTTAAAGCAATAACTTTGTTAGCTGAGGTTAATTCTGTAACAGCGAAAGCTTTACCCGAAAATGCAGTTTTCTTTACTGAGAATTTTCCATCTGAACTTGGTAATTCTACAGCGCCATCAGCTAAACCTGCTTTAAGTTTTACTGCAATTCGCGGTGCTAATCCCTTTCCTGAGAATGAATTAGATAACACGACAATGTCTGATCCTTCTTTCTCTGCAGCCGACGCAATTACGCTTGCGTAAGCCTGGTTAACAAATGACTTTAGTTGATCGGCACTTACATTCAATATTTTTGAAGCACCGTATTTACCCAATTCCTTTAATTCGCTCTCTGCAACATCGCCAATTGAAATAGCAGTTAAATTTGTTGATTGTTGATCGGCAATGGCTTTGGCATAAGAAACGGCTTCAAAAACAGATTTCTTAAATTTACCTTCAGCTTGTTCTACATATACTAATACTGACATATATTTATTTCTTAATCCTTAAAAAAGGATGATGTAAACGATTTGATTGTTTAATGAAATATTCTTTAGATTACTTTAGCTTCACTATGAAGCAAACCAATTAACGATTCTGTTTGATCTGCAGGAATTAATTTTACAGTTCCACGAGGAGCAGGAGTTTCATATTTAGTCACTTTTGTAACTTCTTCAATTGAAACCGCATCAACAACTGAAAGTGGTTTTGTTCTTGCGCTCATGATTCCTCGCATGTTAGGAATTTTAGGTTCAGCAACACCTTCAGCACAGCTTGCAACAAATTTTCCAGTAACCGTTACCACTTCCTTGCCACCTTCAATTTCTCTTTCAACCGTTGCATTATCTCCATCTACCTCTAATTTTTTAATGATTGATATGGATGGAATATCTAAAAATTCGCCAACCATAGCAGCCACTTGATTGCCATTATAATCGATCGATTCACGACCTGTTAAAATCAGATTGAAATCTTTGTCTTTTGCATATTCTGCAATTTGTTTTGCAACAAAATAAGCATCACGAGGAGCAGCGTTAACACGAACAGCTTCATCAGCACCAATAGCCAAGGCTTTTCTAATGGTAGGATCGTTCGCAGCTTCGCCAACGTTGATTACCGTAACAGTTCCCTTACCGCCTTCAGTTAATTCTATTGCTCTTGATAATGCAATTTCATCATACGGATTAACAATATATTGAACTCCCGCTGTATTGAATTCGGTATTATCGTTGGTAAAAGTTATTTTTGTCGTCGTGTCGGGCACGTTACTGATACAAACTAATATTTTCATATGTTAATAGTGATTTAAGTAAATATGGATGGATCGATAGCAAAAAAGGTTTCGATTAAACATATTTGATTGTATTATTTATATATGGTCTTCCTGCAAATTTAATTAAAAAAGCAAGTAAATAAAATGTCATCTACCCGTTTAGCAAAGTTATTGGAGTTTTTTGAAAGTGATCCTAATGATCCATTTATACTATATGCCTTAGCCACAGAGTATAACACTCAAAATGATAAAGAAAAAGCTTATTCTTTTTACCTTCAGTTAACTGAAAATCACCCTGATTATGTTGGTACTTACTATCATTTGGGTAAATTATATGAAAAGGATGATCAGAAAGAACAGGCAATAGAAATATATCAGAAAGGAATGGTTGTTGCGAGAAATAAAAGAGATATGCATGCTTTTTCTGAGCTACAAGGTGCTTACAATACCGCTGCAGGTTTAGATTATGAAGATGATTAATTTGATTTTAATATCCTCAATCTCAGGCAATGCAAACTAAACCCATCGCTACTAAAAAACAGTGGCTGTTCATTCGAAATGTATTTCTTTTCACTTTTACATCATTTGGTGGTGCCCAGGCACATTTAGCATTGTTACTGAAATATTTCGTTCATAACACCAAATTTATTTCAGAAGAGGAATTATTGGAATTGAATGCTTTGGCGCAGGTATTACCTGGTCCGGCATCAACACAAACATTGGTTGGTATTGCCTGGAAAGTTGGTAAACTGAAACTTGCAATCATTACTTTTTTAATTTGGATTTTACCCACTGCAGCCATTATGACATTCGCTGCAATAAGCTATGCACTTCTTGATCAGAAGCAGAAGTTCAATGATATCTTAGAGTATATCCAACCAATTGCATTGGGGATTGTAGCTTATGGGGCGTGGCAATTAGGGAAAAAAGTTCTGTCATCTCAAGTTTCTATTTTCTTAGCTGTGGCATCTGTGGTTGCAACTTTTGTGCTTCGAAATGCTTATGTATTTCCTTTGGCGATACTGGTAGGCGGGATTATTTCATCAGCTATTGAAACACCTCGTGAAGAAACTGAATTAAGAGTAAAGTTGTTTTCAAATATAAATCCAAGGAAAATGATTTACTTTTTGGGCGCTTTACTTTTGTTTGCATTAGTTGGTGCAATCATCAATCGAACTTCTCCCTTTAGTTTGCCAATTCGTTTGCTGGAAAATTTTTATCGTAATGGTATTTTAGTTTTCGGTGGAGGACAGGTGCTCGTTCCACTAATGTTCACTGAGTTTGTAGAAATGAAGCACTATTTGCCATCATCCGGCTTTTTATCAGGTTTTGCGCTTCAACAAGCACTTCCCGGGCCGACCTTTTCTTTTACCAGTTATCTTGGTGCACTTAGCATGAAAAATTTTGGATATGGAATGTGGGGACAGATATTAGGCGGTTTAATCGGTGTAATTGGCATCAACTTACCGGGATTGATCCTCGTATTATTTATCGTTCCTTTCTGGGATGACTTGAAGAAAATTTCAAGAATCCGTCACAGCCTTTCAGGAATTAATGCCGTTAGCGTTGGATTTATTATTGCAGCCTTTATTCTTTTACTGATCCCCATGGGTTTCAATTGGATATTTATTGGAATAATGTTAATAACGTTTTTGCTCTTGAATTTCACCAAAATTAGTCCGCCGATTATTGTTTTTGCTGGTATTATAATCGGGTATCTTTTTTAGATTCCTGAAAAATGTTTCATGATGATCACTCATAAAAAAAGGGAAACTATTTAGTTTCCCTGACATCATATTTTTAATTAAAACGGTGGATCATCATCACTGTAATCATCCATTTTTGAAGGGCGAATAATCACGTTGCTTTGTTTTTCAAAATCCTGTGAAGGATACATACCTGCTGATGGATCAGCTGCTGCAAAAGATGTTGGCGCAGTGAAATCTTCCTCTAAATCGGTAAACTTAACAAACTTACCTACGAAACGCAATGGAACAATACCGGTTTCACCGTTACGGTGTTTAGCGATAATTACCTCACCAATACCAGCCTGAGACCTTCCTTGTTCATCTTCGGTTATACCATAATATTCAGGGCGATAAAGGAATAATACCATATCCGCATCTTGCTCAATTGATCCAGATTCACGTAAATCCGAAAGCATTGGTCTTTTACCCTGCAAACCTGGTCTGCTCTCTACAGCACGACTTAACTGCGAGAGTGCTAAAACCGGCACATCTAATTCTTTAGCTACTGATTTTAAAGCCCTCGAAATACTACCGATTTCCTGCTCACGGTTACCGCCACCTTTACCACCTTCACCTTTACCATGCATCAACTGCAAGTAATCTACAATAACCAGTTGAATATCATATTGAGACTTTAACCTTCTGCATTTTGCCCTGAATTCAAAAATATTAAGCGCAGGCGTATCATCAATTAGTAGGGGAGCTTCGGTTAATCGGCCAATTTTGCTATGCAATTGTTGCCATTCCCATTCCTGTAAATTTCCTTTTCTAATTTTTTCCTGCTCAATTTCTGCTTCTCCAGAAATCAAACGATTCACTAACTGAACGGAAGACATCTCTAGTGAGAAAACCACCGTAGGTTTTTGAAAATCGACTGTTGCATTTCGAGCGCAAGTAAGTACGAAAGCTGTTTTTCCCATTGCAGGACGAGCAGCAATAATAACTAAATCCTGTTTCTGCCATCCACCTGTAATTCTATCTAATCCTGTAAAACCAGTAGGCACACCTGTTAAACCATCAGTTTTGGTTCTAAGTTCTTCTAAAGTTGCTAAAGATTGTTTAATAATATCGTCCATTTTTTGAGTATCTCTACGCAAATTGTTCTGGGCAATATCGAATAAACCCTTTTCTGCATGATCCAATAAATCGAAAATATCGGCAGTATCTTCATAAGCAGTAGTGATGATATCAGTTGAAATTCTGATTAACTCTCTTTGAATATATTTCTGAGAGATGATACGGGCATGATATTCAATGTTTGCTGCTGATGCAACGCGGTTAGTCAGATTTGTAATGTAATATGCGCCGCCAACCATTTCCAAAGCACCCATTTGGCGGAGTTCGGCCGTAACAGTTAAGATATCAACTGGTTTCGATTTTTCAAACAGCATGTGAATGGCTTCGAAAATCTTCTGGTGTGCTTCCTGATAAAAAACTTCCGGTTTCAAAATATCAATAACAGCCGATAAAGCATCTTTCTCGAGCATTAACGCACCCAAAACCGCCTCTTCCAAATCCAATGCCTGTGGAGGCAATTTACCCATGGTGCTTACCGTGCTGCTCAGTCTTGCTTTCCTCGCTGTTATACTATTTTTTCCGCCTTGTTCGTTATCCATACTCATTCTACAAAAGTAGTTAATTTTTGATGCGATTGTTTTAACAAGTTACTAGCTGTTTGTTAACAAATTGAAGTCTAATCAGATTAAATTTTTTCGGCTTTTTAATTTATTATAAATTTTTTAAACAATTAAATGTTTATAAGAAGCAAGGGAATAGGAACTAATGGGAGATAGGTAATAGGCATAAACGAATGGAAATATGGAGAGGTTAATTGTGACAGGGCTTATACTTGACATCTGAAATAATCTATTTTCGGTTACAATTAAATCTATTTCATATTTCCCATTTCAATTAATCAATTTCCTAATTTCAACATATTTCCCGTCAAAACAATTACTTTTGCAAACAATTTCAAAACATGGATAATTTTAGAAGACCACAGAGGATAAAAGAAAATAATGAATTCGTATTTGGCATTAGAGCTGTAATCGAAGCTGTTAAAGCGGGTAGAGATATTGAAACCATTTATCAGCAGCGAGGTTTAGGCGGAGAATTATTTCTTGAACTGAAAGCACTTTTGAAAGATACTTTGATTCCTTTGAATTCTGTTCCAATTGAAAAACTGAACAGAATGTCGCAAAAGAACCATCAAGGTGTTATTGCAGTTATTTCTCCTATTACATATCAAAATATTGAGGATATTGTTCCTGCAGTTTTTGAAAAAGGAGAGGTGCCATTGATTTTGGTTTTAGATAGCGTAACCGATGTGCGCAACATGGGTGCTATCGCCCGTACAGCAGCTTGCGTTGGTGTACATGCAATCGTTGTTCCGTTAAAAAATGCTGCTCAAATCAACGCAGATGCAATTAAAACATCAGCTGGTGCATTATTCAATATTCCAATATGCAGACACTCTAACCTACATAAAACTTGTATGTTTTTACAAGATAGTGGTTTGCAAATTGTTGCCTGCACTGAAAAAACCAGCGATTTAATTTATGCTCCGGATTACACCATGCCAACGGCTATCATTATGGGATCTGAAGATGAAGGTATTTCTAACGATCTTTTGAGAGTTGCAGATCATCTGGCGAAAATACCAATGGCTGGAAAAATTGAATCTTTAAATGTATCTGTTTCTGCAGGTGTTATTTTGTATGAAGCTGTAAGACAGAGAAGTATATAGGTTTTTTATCGTTTTGGTTTCTTGATTGAAATATAATTTTTGTATTTTTATTTAGAAACCAAACATTATGCTTCCCGCTAAAACCATTACTTATTTCTGTAATGCTCAAAATACACCATTAACCACATCTTGGAAATCTGCCTTTAAAGCAACCCAACAGCCTTATACCGTAATTCAACATCTACTGATGGGAATGAATGCACACATTAATCTAGATTTAGGTATCGCAGCTGCCGAAACAAGTAAAGGAATAGGTATTCAGACAATCAAAAAAGATTTTGATCTGATTAATAATATTATTGGCAGCCTAATCAACACCGTTCAAAAAGATCTGGAAGAAATTTGTGCCCCAATGAAGCTGGTTAAATATGTGGATAATAGAAGCAAGGAATCTGTAATTAATTTCAGCATTACAACCGCCAGAAATACAGCCTGGGCAAATGCAGTTAGTCTTTCTGCTGTAGTACCAAATAGGTATGATCATTACATTAATACCTTAGATAGCAACATTAATCTAGTCGCTAGCAAAATTATAAACCCTAACTTTTCTCAAAGTTTAATTTTAAGAACAGTTAGGGCTTTTGAGCCCAAAGATGTGGGCGAAATCATTAAATATTTGCGTGATTAGATAAATTTATTACCAAATCTGGATTTTACTTCTGCGACAAACTCTTTCACTTTTTGTTCTTCGTTTCTTGGGCAAATCATTAGCATATTGTTGTTTTCCACAACAATGTAATCATGTAATCCTTGCAAGATAACTAGTTTATCCTTAGGTACGTTAACCATGCAGTTTGATGAATCGAACATGATGACCTGTTCTGAAGGAATTACAGCATTTCCCACGTAATCTTTCTCTGCCATTTCATAGATAGATGCCCAGGTTCCTAAGTCAGACCATCCAAAATCAGCAGGTAAAACATATACATTATCGGCTTTTTCCATAATACCAAAATCAATAGAAATATTAGTGCATTGCAAATAGGCATTGTTAATAAAATTCTTTTCACGGTCGGTATTCATCTCTGATCTACCAAGGTTGAAAATCTCATACATATCTGGTAAATGTTTTTCAAAGGCCATTAAAATTGACTTTGCCGACCAGATGAAAATTCCCGCATTCCAGAGAAAATCTCCACTTTGAATAAATGATTTTGCCAGTTCGAGGTTAGGCTTTTCAGTGAACGTTTTAACCTTGTGCAAATCTGTGTCAGTATTTAAAACGTAATCTGTATGCTGAATATACCCATAACCAGTATCAGGCCTATTCGGCATAATACCTAAAGTAATCAAACAATCATTTTTAGATGCAGCATCTAAAGATTGTGAAATAGAACTGATAAAACCCTCAACATTTGCAATTGTATGATCTGAAGGTGCAACTACAATTGTTGCATTGGGGTCTAGTTCATATATTTTTAGGCTACCATAGGCCACGCAAGGAGCTGTATTTCTAAGTAGTGGCTCTGCTAATATTTGATTATCCGAAATTTGAGGAAGCTGTTCCTTAACTAAATCCGAATAAATTTCATTGGTAACAATAAAAATGTTTTCTGGTAAGCAAATTTTTAGAAATCGCTCGTACGTACTCTGAATTAAAGTTTTACCTATCCCAAAAAAATCGATAAATTGTTTAGGGTATTCAGTTCTGCTAACTGGCCAAAAGCGACTTCCGACTCCTCCAGCCATAATTAGTGCATAATAATCTTTATTCATTTTATATTTTAAAATTACACGATTCCTTCATTTAAAAGATCATGCAAATGGATAATTCCAAAGTAAGTGTTTTGTTTTAGCACTAGCAACTGCGTAATGTTATTTTCCTTAATTATGTGTAGTGCTTCTACTGCAAGAGCATCGCATTGTATACTCTTAGGATTTTTTCCCATTATATCTTCTGCTTTTAATCCGGCAATAGAGTTGTTGTTCTCCAACATCCGCCTAATGTCACCATCGGTAATTACTCCTACAACGCTATTCAACTCATCAACAACAGCAACTGCGCCCAAACGGTTTTTGCTAATTTCAATTAAAACATCTTTTACAGATGCTGACGGATCAATACAGGGCTTCTCGTTAGCTGAGGCCAAATCACTCGCTTTCAAATATAACTTTTTACCTAATGATCCACCTGGATGATACTTAGCAAAATCGGCCTCATTAAATTCTCTGCATTCCAGTAAACAAATCGCAAGGGCATCTCCTAATGCCAATTGCGCCGTGGTGCTGGTAGTTGGCGCTAAATTGTGTGGACAAGCCTCTTTTTCAAACGAAGTATTTAAAATTAGGTTGGCCTGTTCAGCCAAAAAAGACCCTAATTCTCCAACCATACCAATTAAAATATTTCCTGCAGATTTTAACAACGGTACCAAGACTTTAATTTCTGGTGTATTACCGCTTTTTGAAAGACAAATGATTACATCATTTCTTTGAATCATGCCCAAATCGCCATGAATAGCATCGGCGGCATGCATGAATATTGCAGGTGTTCCGGTAGAATTAAAGGTTGCAACAATTTTTTGAGCAATAATGGCACTTTTACCAATTCCGGTGACGATTACCCGTCCATCACATTTTAGAATCGTAGATACGACTTTCTCAAAATCATCGTTTATATTTTTCGCAACATTTAAAATTGCCGCTGCCTCAAGCTCTAATGTGCTTATGGCCGATTGGATAATATATTTTTTACTTTTCAAAGAGAAAATAATTGTCTGTTAATACTTGAAATTCTTGTAAAATTATGTTATTTTGGATACAAAAATAGCATCGCATATTTTATTACACAAAATGGACGTGAAAAAGTCGTTATTTGATAACCTGCAAAATTTCTTT
>SEDB01000608.1 GCA_004210715.1 Pedobacter sp. | reverse complement strand
TGGCTCCAGCCATTTTTTCCTGTTTTTTTAAGTGTTTTCTTTCGCTCATCCATTACTTTTTTAATTCTGGAACCAAATGTCCAGCAGGTGCTTTGTCTTATCGAAAGAAGTTCAGACAGCTTATGAGAAGAGATTTTTCCTTTAGATGAGTAAATGAGAAAAATCATGTAGAAAGCTTTATTAATGGGTATTCTGGTGTTGTGGAAAATGGTATAAGTGGTAACAGATTCTTCATATCCACACTTGCTACAACGGCGGCTATGTAATATGTGCCCCGAGAAGTAGTGATCATTATTACACTTACGGCAATGGTAGCCTTTGCTCCATTTTAGTTCAGCCAAAAACCCATAACACGATTCTTTGTCAGGATAAATTTTGCTAAACTCCTCAAAATCTACCTCTGTATTCATTACCCGATCGCGAGATACCTTTTCGACACTGGTTTGCAACTCTTCATTATCCTGTTCGAGTAATACGTTCATTCTCGAAATCTCTTCGGCTTGTTTTTGCAATAAAGAATTTGCTTCTTCCAGGGCCTGGTTTTTACTCTCAATAATGAGCGATTTATGGTAAACCTCACGCGTACGTTCTTCAACTTTAGTCTCTAACTCCTGATTAACCGTATCTTTCAGTTTGGCGTTAATAGCCATCTGTTTGATTATTTTTTGTTGAGCCTTATCTTTTTTGAGTTTCAATAACCGAACTTTATCTCCAATGGCAAATGATAAGAAAACCATTTCCAATACAAAACAGAAACTTAAACTGTAGTAACTTACTACGCCAAAGTTAAGCCAGCTTATGCCCAGCATAATCAAAAACTTTAGTGTAAAGCCGGCAAATAGAAAGCTATAACCCAGTACGAAAAACCGTGCAGGTTGGTAACCGTTTTTATAGATGTAAATACCAGTGAAAAAGGCAACTGAAAGGGGAATTGCTTCAATAAATTTAAAGCTGAAAAGTGTTTGGTTAAAGAGATAACAGTAAATAAAAAAGATTAATCTAATAACGATTACACCAATGATGAGCTGATTTAACCTGGGTGCTTTTGCTTTTACAAACAATAATTCTCTGGTAAATAATAATGCGAAAATGCTGGTGGCGCAAAGCGCAAATGCATAAGCAACCTGGTTCCATTCAGGTGCATTAGGCCATAAGTATTGGTAAGCGATTCCATCAGTGCTCATTTCAAAAAAACCAACACTTAAATTATATAAAACATAATACAAGTATTGCTTCTGCCGGATGGCAATGAACATAATCAGGTTGTAGAAACTGAAAACCAAGATCATTCCATAAAAAATGCCGAAATAAAAATATTCATCTAAAGCATATGAAATAAACCA
>SEDB01000130.1 GCA_004210715.1 Pedobacter sp. | reverse complement strand
CCTTTTACCAATTGAAAAGAATTCACGCCGCAATGGCTAAATTTATCATCAATATAAAACTTATAATCGGTCCAAACCACTGCCAGCGGCCCATCAATTAAGATTTTTGTAAACACAATTCGTTCATCAAATTTTTCTTTGTGCGGGGAACCAATAAATTTCAAGAAATCATCAGCTTTTTCTGTGCGAACAGAATTTTCTCCACTTTTATTCACAATTGTTTGCATGATACATTCTTTTGCAAAGGTTGTTCTGGTTAATGTGCTATCTCCGGTTTTCATTCCAGTAAACAAGTTATTTATCACAACTTTAACAGCTTCCTCATCGCTTTGCGCAAATAATGTTGTACTTAAAATGATCAAAAATGGGGCTAAAAGGATACATCTTTTCATGACTTATCGATTACGTTACTACAATAAATTTATATTATTTTTGTGAGAGAAGGGAAAAGGAACCGCGATGTTGATAAAATCTATTCATTATTCACACATCTTAATCACATTCAATAAGCTTTATTTTCAGCTATTTACGATTGTTTTAACAATTTATGTTAATAATTATTTTTAAAAGGGATAATTAAAATCGGTAAAATTATAATGTGTATTTCTGCTTTATGGCACGGTTCTTTAATTTTATAAGATATGGAAGAAGAATTCTTTTTTGAATCCAACGAAGACGCACAACGCTCTGTAGAACGTTACGAAGAAATGCTCCGCAATCAGGATCAGTATTTTTTCGATGCCGGCGCTTTCGAATATATAGTAGATTTTTACATTGAGAAAAATGATCCGGTAAAAGCATTGCAGGTGGTTGATTTTGCAATCAGCCAGCATCCTTATGCTACGGTCTTTTTAATTAAACAAGCACATCTATACATTTTAACCAATAACAACGAGCAAGCATTTATTGCCTTGCAAAAAGCAGAGTTATTAGAGCCATCCGAACCGGATATTTATTTGCTGCGTGGTAATATCTTTCAAAATACCGAGCGATTCAGCGAGGCATTGGAAAACTACGAGAAAGCTTTGTTGCTGGCAGAAAGTACTGATGAGATTTTATTGCAAATCGCCTATGTTCATCAAAGTATGGGCGATTATGAAAGTGCGATTACTTATATCAAGCTCAGTTTGGAACAGAATATGGAAAACCAGGACGGATTGTACGAACTGGCCTTTTGCTATGATGTTTTAGATAAACAGGAAGAAAGCATTAAGTTTTATCAACAATATATCGATACCGATCCATATTCTTACGCCGCATGGTATAACTTAGGAAACAGTTTTCATAAACTTAATCTTTTTGAAAAGGCGATCGATGCTTATGACTACGCCATCTTAATCAAAGAGGATTTTAGCTCAGCTTATTTCAATAAAGGAAATGCTTTGGTTCAATTAGATAAATATGATGAGGCCATTGAAGTTTACAAACAGACTTTTGAGTATGAGCAACCCAATGCCGATACATACTGTGCAATGGGCGAATGTTATGAAAAGCTGGAGAAAATGGATGAAGCCCGTTCTTACTACAAGAAATCGGTAAAAATGGATCCGAAAATGGCCGATGCCTGGTTTGGAATTGGCGTAACATTAAACCACGAAGAACGTTATTTTGAATCTTTGCATTTCTACAAAAAAGCAATCGATTTAGAAGCTGAGAATGCTGATTTTTGGTTTGCGATGGCCGATGCTTATTATAAACTTGGTCAGATCGAGGAATCAATCGCTGCTTATGATAAGGTTTTGGAGTACAATCCGCTTGATATCGAAGCTTGGTTGGATTTCAGTACCGTGCTTTATGAGCAAGGAAAATTGTTGGAAGCATCGGAAACGATGAGGTAACAGTCTTGTGAGAAAAATTTAACAAATAAATCTCAAAATTTTTTTCACTTTTGTACGCATATGAATTACCCATTATTAAACGTTCCTGAACGTCCGGAAAAACCACGCCAAAAAGGCTATACAATGGTTATGGATAAGGGATTAAGCCTGCGCCAGGTAGAAGATTTTATTGAAGTTGCCGGCGTATATACAGACATCGTAAAATTAGGTTGGGCTACATCACACGTTACTCCAAACCTTAAAGAGAAATTAGCTTTATATAAAAGTGCTGGCATTCCTACCTATTTCGGTGGAACATTGTTTGAAGCATTTATCATTCGTAATCAGTTTGAAGATTATCAACGTGTTTTAGATCAATACGGAATGGAATACGCAGAAGTTTCTGATGGATCTATCGAGATTGAGCATGATTTGAAGTGCGGTTATATTCGCGAATTATCTAAACAGGTAACTGTAATTTCTGAGGTTGGAAGTAAAGATGCAGCAAAAATTTTCGCTCCATATAAGTGGATTAAATTAATGCAAGCTGAAATTGAAGCAGGCTCATGGAAGGTGATTGCTGAAGCTCGTGAAGGAGGTAATGTAGGTATTTATCGTGGAAGTGGCGAGGTTCGTGAAGGTTTGGTAGATGAAATTTTAACTCAGATTCCTGAAGAAACCATTATTTGGGAAGCGCCTCAGAAGGAACAACAAGTTTGGTTCATCAAGCTAATTGGAACAAACGTAAATTTGGGAAATATTGCACCTGCAGAAGTGATTCCGTTAGAAACCATTCGTTTAGGTTTGCGTGGAGATACTTTTGATTATTTCCTGAATCAAACAAAATAAAATTGCGTTGCCATCGTCATGATTAGATGGTTAAAAATATTGTAAAATGGCTTTAGCAAGATTAGCTAGGGCCATTTTTGCTAAAGGTCAAACTAGTAACAGATGAAAACATACGGTCTAATCGGATTTCCACTTTCTCATTCATTTTCCAAAAAATATTTTACCGAAAAGTTTCAAAATGAGGGGATAACTGATCGTCAATATGAGCTTTTTCCAATAGAAAACATTAAAACACTTGCAGATTTATTGGTCGAAAATGAATCGCTTTGCGGTTTAAACGTAACCATTCCGCATAAGGTTGGTGTATTGCCTTTTCTGAATGAGATAGAAGAGGCTGCAGAGAAAATTGGCGCAGTTAATTGTATTTGTATTAAGCGGTTTGAAGGCGAAACTTATTTGAAAGGTTTTAATACTGATGCTTACGGTTTTGAAGAATCACTTAAACCTTTATTAACGGCACAACACCGTAAGGCCTTGGTTTTTGGTGATGGCGGTGCCGCGAAAGCCGTTAAATATGTGCTTGAAAACTTAGGTATTGAATATAAAGTTGTAGTGCGAAAAGTGGTTGAAGGATCAATTTTATATAGTGAGGTAACGCCAGAATTATTAAGCACTCATAAGCTTTTAATTAACACCACACCACTGGGTATGTCGCCGAATACGGATACTTTTCCTGAAATAGATTATACTCAAATCGGGAGTGATCATTTGGCTTACGATTTAGTTTACAATCCATTGGAAACCGTATTTCTTTCCAAGGCGGCCGCCCAGGGCGCACAAATCAAAAATGGTTTGGAAATGTTATATAAGCAGGCAGAAAAAGCCTGGGCGATTTGGAATAAATAATTTCTTTGTTCGTTATCATCAAATAAATAAAATCGATATAAGCGACAGCCATGAGATTAAAACATTTTATTTTTCTTCCTTTCGTGGTGCTTTTATTTTTTTCTGCTTGTCAGAATAATGATTATAGCCCGAAGCCCAAAGGTTATTACAGAATTGAATTTCCAAAGAAAGCTTATACAGCATTCACCAAGCCTGTTCCTTATCAGTTTGAATATCCAACTTATGCAAGTATAGAACAAGATCAAAGTAGAGATGCGAGAGCAAATTGGTTCAACTTACATTTTAAGCAGTTTAATGGCTATTTGCACCTAACGTATTATGATGTATCGGCTAAGGGAGAGTACGATCAAATGGTAGAAGATGCAAGGAAACTGGCTTTTAAACATACTATTAAGGCAAGTGCGATAGATCAACGCATTATCAGTTACCCTAATCACAAGGTTTATGGCGTTTATTATGCCATTGAAGGAAATACAGCTTCCTCTGTTCAGTTTTTCTTAACAGATAGCGCTAAACATTACTTTAGAGGTGCCTTGTATTTTAACGAGCGCCCACAGTTCGATTCCATTGCGCCAGTTGTAAAATTTATTAAAACAGATATTGATACTTTGATTTCCACTTTTAGATGGAAAGATTAAGGCTCACTATGATCATTTTCATGCATAACAAATTATGATTAGTTTAAAAATATTCACATTTAACGCTTATAGCGAAAATACTTATGTTCTTTATGATGAAACAAAGGAATGTGTCATCATCGATCCGGGTATGTATGAAGGTTATGAACAAAATGAGTTGGTTTCTTTTATCAAGGAAGAAAATCTGAAACCTGTTTTACTGTTAAATACACACTGCCATCTCGATCACGTTTTCGGCAACAAGTTTGTATTCGATACTTATGGTTTAAAACCTAAATTCCATAAAGGAGAGTTAGCGGTGTTAGAAGCTGTGCCAGGTTATGCTCCGTCAATGGGATTTACCAAATATGAGGTTTCTCCACTGCCAGATGAGTTTTTGCCAGAAACGGGTACAATAACTTTCGGCAATAGTACATTGGATTTAATTTTTGCACCTGGCCACTCGCCAGCGCATTTGTGTTTCTACAGCAAAGCTGATGATCTTTTAATTGGTGGAGATGTGTTGTTTTACGGCAGTATCGGCCGAACAGATTTGCCTGGTGGCAGTCATCAGCAACTCCTTCAAAACATTTCCGAGAAACTTTTCGTTTTACCTGATGAAACAAAGGTTTATCCTGGTCATGGGCCAGCAACAACAATTGGTTTTGAAAAACAGCACAATCCATTTTTTTAAAACTGAGTTTAAAATTGTAAACTGGTTTTACAACCAAAGTTTTTGCACATAAAAACATAACCATTTAATTATATTTATCCAGTGAATACGCCACTATATATTGCCAAACGTTATTTGTTTGCAAAGAAATCTACCAATGCCATTAATTTGATATCTGGAATATCAATGGTAGGGGTAATGGTTGGCAGTGCAGCACTAATTATCATTTTATCGGTATTTAACGGTTTGGAAACTGTGGTGTTGGGCATGTTTGATACCATTACGCCACAGATTGCAATTACACCTGCAAAAGGAAAAACCTTCGATCCAAATACCACCTATTTCAATGCTTTAAGAAAAAACAAAGATGTGTACGCTTTTTCGGAAGTTTTACAGGAAAAAGCATTGTTAAAGTATAATGATAAACAAGCAGTAGGTTTGGTTAAAGGTGTTAGTGCTGATTATTTAAAAAACACAAAATTAGATAGTACCATCAAAGAAGGGCGTTTTGTACTTCAAAACAAAAGTGGTTTTAATGGCGTAATGGGATCAGCTTTGCAGAGTTATCTCGCCGTAAATACATTAGATCCTTTTACCGAATTAGAAATTTATTCGCCGAAGAAAACCATTTCAGTAAGCTCATTAAATCCAACTGATGATTTTATTGCAAAGAGCATCCGTGTGAGTGGTGTTTTCGAAGTGCAGCAAGACTTCGACAATGGCATCATCGTTCCGCTTGCTTTTGCCAGAGAATTATTGGATGAAGCGAAGAATGTTTCGTCAATAGAAATTGATTTTAATCAAGATGTTGACGTAGACCAATATAAAGAAGAAATTGCCGAAAAACTTGGAAACGGCTTTGTCGTTCAGAATCGGGCTGAACAAAATAGTTCCTTACATCATATATTCAACTCCGAAAAAAGTATGGTGTACATTATTTTAACATTCATTTTAATAATTGCTATATTTAATGTAGTTGGCTCCCTAACCATGCTTGTTATTGATAAAATTAAGGATATCGCTATCCTAAGTAGTTTGGGCGCCAGTAAAAAACTAATAAAACGTATTTTTCTTTTTGAAGGAATGATGATTACCATGTCTGGCTGTATATTGGGTTTATTAATAGGGTTGTTATTCTATTATATTCAACATACATTTGGGCTAATCAGTATGGGTGAAGGCTCAATGATAAATGCTTACCCCATCGGACTAAAATGGCAGGATTTTGTCTTAGTTTTTATTACAGTGGGTGTTTTTTCATTTTTGGCATCTGCTTTGTCATCAAATTTAAGTGTCAAAAAGATCGATCAAATTAATCAATCAATATAGAATGAAGTTATTTAAACAAGCAATTGTATTTGTTGTGCTCCTTGGCGTGGCGGCTACCGCTTGTAATAGAACGGAGAAAGCTGAGGGCGAAAAAAGTAAACTGAAAATTGTAAAAGGGCTTTACAGTTTCGGTCCTGAAATGAAATCATTCACCCTGTGCGAAGATGGCAGAGAATATTGGGTAGCGGATAGTGTAAAAAATCTAGAGCTTTCTTACAGCAATTTGGGTTTTGAAAAGCCTTATGAGCCAGTTTATGTTGAGTTGGAGGGATATATTGCAAAATCAGATACGGCAACAGTATCAGCAGATTTCGATTCGACATTAGTGGTTACGAAAGTGATTAAAATTAGTAAGGAAATTCCTGATGGTCCTTGTGCGCAATAATTTATTCTTCTCCCGGAACAGTTACCCACCACATATTTCCCCAGGCATCTTCAAAACCTGCACTTAAGCCATATTCTCTTTCGTCAGGTTCTTGTATTGATTTAGAACCATTCACTAACGCCTTATTATAGAATGTAATGGCTCTCGGCGAAAAAATAAACATTCCTGCAGGAAATGGCTTGAAGTTTTCATTGGCATTACTAAACATAATTGTCCCTTTGTCAATTACCACTTCAGCATGCATAATTGTTCCGTTTTCCCTTGGTACAATTAACTTGATGTCGGCATCAAAAACTTCTTTTAAAAAATCAATAAATTTTTCTGCATCCTTTACCACGAGGTAAGGCATGATTTGTTGATAATAATCGGGTGCTTTCATTTTGCTTTAATTTATTTAGACGTTTTAATGCGCTTTCTGCCATATTCCGAATGAGTAAATGGAAAGATGTCGCTTCAATCGTTAATACAAAAACGATAATTCTTGCAGTGGCATATAAAGTTATCAATTTACGAACAAACAAAAAAGGCTTTCTGGTTTAACCAAAAAGCCTTTAAAGATTATTTTTGAATCGTTCTACCAGAAGATAGAATATAATGCTACTAAAATTCCACAAACCAACAATGATCCAACTGCAAAGCTCGGATGAACCTTGAACATACTTGAATCAATTTCTAAACCATTCGATTTATCGCCCTTGCTGTTCTCGATCATACTAATCGCGAACATAACCACGATACAAATTACAAATACAAAACCCATTCTATCCAAGAAAGGAATTTCATAAATGCCCTCTGCATTGGCAACAGAGAAACCAAAATCATGTAAGAATGATAAATCCATCATTCCAGGTAAAAATTTAAGTAAAACTGATAAACCAAAACCGCCAATGGTGGCAAATAATGCGGCATTTGAGGTGGTTTTTTTCCAGAAGAAACCTAAAATAAACATGGCAAAAATACCCGGGCTCACAAAACCTGTATATTCCTGAATAAACTCAAAACCACCTTTCTTATCAATGCCCAGGAAAGGGGAAATTACTATTGCCGCAAACATTGCCACGATTACCACCAATCTACCTGTTCTTACCAAACTCTTCTCAGAAGCATCTTTTCTGATGTGCTTCTTGAAAATATCTAAAGTATAAATTGTTGAAATACTATTGATTTTACCTGCCAAAGAGGCTACAATTGCTGCGGTTAAAGCTGCAAATGACAATCCTTTTAAACCTGTTGGCAAAATATTTAATAAAGTTGGGTAAGCTCTATCCGGGCGTAATTCACCACCTGGCATCATTGAGTTTACATCAATACCAGTTTTTTCCTGATATAACATGTAGACCGCGATACCAGGTAAAACAACGATTAGCGGCATTAAAAGCTTTAAGAATGCGGCGAATAAGATACCTGCTCTGGCTGTTTTTAAATCAGCTCCCAAAGCACGTTGCGTAATGTATTGATTACAACCCCAATAGTTTAAATTCACAATCCACATACCGCCTAATAAAACAGTCATACCAGGTAAAGAAGCATAATTAGCGCTGTCTTTCTTGAAAATCATATGGAAGTGATCTGGTGCCTTTTCACGTAGGAATGCTAAACCATCCAACACGCCGTCTCCGCCGAAGTGATCACTTACCAAGTTAAGCGCTAAATAAGTAGTTGCTAAACCTCCAAAAATTAAGAAAGCAACCTGAATAACATCGGTATAACCAATTACTTTCATCCCACCCAGTGCAATAATTACTGCAAATACCGCCAAGCCAATCATACAGTACCAGAAACCGATTCC
>SEDB01000129.1 GCA_004210715.1 Pedobacter sp. | reverse complement strand
ATTCCGATTATAAGAAAAATGGAATGTTTATTACGGAATCTAATTCTGTCAATTTTAATTATGAGCCGGTTGCTTCCGTCGCTGCTATGCAGATATCAGGATATTTACCTTCAGATAAAATGCAGAAAACATTTACTGAAGATGTGTATGGCTCTAGTTCAACTGCATCTCCTGTTTTAAGTAAGAAATTTCTTGAAGCATCCAGAGAGCAGGTTTTAGATGAACTTTGCAAAAAAGCAAAGCAGATTGGAGCAAATGGAATCCTCAATCTACAGATTAAGTATATTCCCGCAACAACTGAAAGCTATTCAGGATATGAAGCTTCAGGGATGGCAATAAAAAAATAAGCAATCATTCAAACATTAAAAACACTAGTCTGATCACACTATCCGGCTAGTGTTTTTGCATTTCTATGAACCACAAATCCAGAAAAGGAATTTTGTAATCTCATCATTTCATTCATTCGCGACTTCTCTGCGATGTGAATATAAACCATGGTTGATTTCATTGTCTTATGTCCCAAAAGATTTGCTATAACTGCAATCGGGGTATTTTGTAAGGCAAGTAATGTCCCGAATGTATGTCTGGCAACGTGACTGGTGAGATTCTTATCAATCCCTGCTAGCTTCGCAATAGTTTTCAGATTCTTATTGTACTTCACATCACTACGTTCCATAAGCTTATCATTATTTCCAAGATTGACCAGGAACTGTTTTGCAACATCAATAATAGGAATTCGGACTACATGAGGCTTTTTTGAGGTTAATCTTTTTTTCATTGGTTCAAAAACTATCTCATTGCCCACAATCCAACTTAAGTCAAATCTTTTCAAATCTGAAACTCTCAAACCGGTAAACGAGGAAAACAAAAACGCTTTCATATAATCTCTTATCATTGGGTTTGTTGTATCGTCCTGATAAAGTTCAATAATCCTTGTCAGTTCATCTCTCTCAAGCCAAACTGGATCAGGGTCGGGCTTCTCTAGCTTAAAACTTTCAAAGGTTGTATGAATCGCAATTCCTTTTCGCTTTGCCTCATGAATATAAGTCCTTATATTTTTTATATGAGACCAGGCTCCAGAATATGCCATAGATTCCATCAGGTGGCTCATGTATAGCTCAAGCCATCTTTTACTGACATCACTGATCCTTACATCTTTATTTTTATAATTATCAAGTTGATTAGCAGTCGAAATATGATTATCCCTGGTGTGTGGCTTGATTAGCTGCTCTTTTACTCGTTCTCTTGATCTAAATCTAATAAATGTGCCTAATGCATCACCGAGCTTTGTGTACCATACAGCCCTAACAATGTCTTCTGGAGTGAAATATTCGTCGTTCAGAGTGAATTTCTTTACCACAGTCCAGTATTTTGCTCGCTCACTTTCTATATATGCACAAACGGAAACAAAATCAGGATCATTTTTCGATCTCTTTTTGATTTCTTTCTTTTTTTCATCAAAAAATTCGACTGGCCAGAAATATCGTAATTTGATATCACGAGGTAAATGATTCTCAACGCTGATCCTTAAATACAGCCTAACTTCCCCATCTTTTTTAATTCTACGCTTATTGATCCATAGCTGAACGCTACAACTCAGGTTTACCTTGATATTCATGGTTTTTCCCCTTAAAAAACTTTGTACAAGAAATGTACATTGTAAACTGATAAGTTTTGGGGACTTAGATATGTCTTAAACATGCCTCAGATCGCTCAAAGGCATGTTTAAATGGAAATGCGCATACGTATGTATGCTTGTGTACCCTGGAAGGGATTCGAACCCCTGACCCACGGTTTAGAAAACCGTTGCTCTATCCAACTGAGCTACCAAGGCCCGTTTTTGTAACGAGATGCAAATATAGAAGTTCTATTTAATAAGCAAAAATATATTTAAAGTATTTTTCATGATTTTTTGATCTTCTTTTTAAACCTTTCAGCACTAATTAATTAGCTTGGTTACATTCTTTGCATATTCCGGAAACAATGAGGTTCATATCCTCGATTTGGAAACCTTTTTCAATTTTTAATGGTGGAATTTTAACATCATCCAGGCAATAAACGCGTAAGCAATTGTTGCAATTGAAATGAACATGCTCATCATGATGGTGGTGTTCAGAACAAGAATTAGAGCAAATGGCATAATTCGCAGTTCCTTGTTTGTCCAAAACCCGATGGATAATTCCTTTTTCTTCGAAAGTTTTTAAAATTCTGTAAAGCGTAACCCGGTCGATATCCTTGCCAATTACATTTTCCAGATAGGGTTGAGATGTTGCAGAATCGCGATGAGATAAAACATCTAAAACCTGCAAACGTGCGCCAGTTCTCTTTAAGCCATTTTTGACTAAAAGATCTTCGTACACCTGTGTTTCAACTTCGTTCATAATACCTAAACTTAATTAATCAACTTTGCATTTACAATAGAAACCGGAGGTTGATAAGTTGCATTATCATTTGTGAGTTTCAAAATTCCTTTTACCCGAATGGGCTTGTCTGTAAATGCAATCGCGGTTTCCATTTCAATCATAATCATGATGGGAACCCCATTCTGGCCACAAAAATAGCATTGATTGATTGGCAATGTTGCCATTAAAAATTTCTGTTGTTTCTGGCTATTTTTAATCGGGATCAAATAACCTTTCAAATCAAATTCTTTGTTCTTAAATCTGTTAATACTTTCTCCATAAATGGGAAGCAATTCATTCTGCTCATTCAATTCAAACTTAACAGTTCCAATCACATCCCAATTCAATGATGTTATTTGATCATTGTTATTATGTTTTTTGGTTTGGGCTGATGCATTATTGTACATGAAAAACATCAAGAAGATTGATAATATTTTCATTTCACTTGTATTGCGCCCAATAAAAAGAACTCTGATCTATTGTCACCTGAATTATTGATGACAAATTTACCTTTTATTTTAATCGGTTTCTCCGTAAATGGTAATGGTGAAGCCATTTTTACTTCCACCATGGAAGGAATATCTCCTGTTCCACAAAATGGACAAGATTCTATGGGCACGATGGACAATAGAAATTCAGAAAATTTTGATCCTACTTTCGTGGGATAAATATAACCCGGCAACTCAATGACCTTATTGTTTAAAGCCATCAATTCAGGTGGGAAAATACTTGCCCATTTTAAAGGTTCAACTTGTTTTTCATATCTCAAGCCAATTAAATTCCAGTTAGCTGTTCGCATATCTTTATGCACTTTTACCTGTGCATGAAGCGAGAATAAAAACGCAAAAGAAAGAATCACAAGTGCTGATATTTTTTTCATTATTTATCTTTTGAAAGTGTACGGGCAATATCTACACTATAAGTCTGTAATGCGGGTATTACGGAAGCAATTATGCCGATCACTAATCCAGCTATGATAAGGTAAAATTCATCATTTACAAAATAAAATCCCGTTAACCTGGCTTGAGATGACTCCTGATAAATACCGATGATTTGTATTGCAATGTGACCAATGAGCAAGCCTAAGATTGCTCCACTAACTGTGATGAGCAATCCTTCAAGCATCACTAAGAAAAACAATTTGAATTTAGAAGCGCCTAAGCACCGCATAATGGCCAAATCATATTTCTTCTCTTTCATGGAATTATATAAACTGATAAATACGCTCAGTGCCGATATCGCCATAATTAAGATGGCAAACCATTTTAAAGTTTCGATACCTACGCCAATTAAAGAAAACAATCTCGCACTTTCCATTGCTGGTGAAGCAGCCTGCATGTTGGTACTCTGGTTAACCATTCGGGGAAAGATAACCACCGACATTGGTGAACGATATTGAATGAGAATGGAAGTAATTTCCTTGTTATCAATTTCAGTTTCTTCTGCATGTTCATCATGATCAGGTTCATGCATTTTATAAACACTTCCAATATTGGTTAATATCAAGTTATCCGTAACATTTCCCTGTGCTTGCAAAATTCCCGTAACCGTATACGCATGATGTTTATGTTCGTCACTTGCATCGCTTAATCCGTGGGCACCGAAAAACTTGTCGCCGACTCTTAGATGTGCTTCTGCAGCCACGGTACTACCAACTGTGGCTTCCAAATCCTGATTCCAAAATTTACCCGCGGAAAGTTTCAAACCATATAATCCTACAAAACCGGAATCCGTTCCAACAATACGATGTCCCTGAAAATTATCTCCAAGTGCAAGTGGAACTGCTTTTTTAACCATTGGATTCTGCATCAATTCCGTCGCATCTTTTAAAGGAATATTTCCGGTTGGAAAATCAATATGGTAAATGCTGCTCAAAATTAATTGAAGCGGGCTTCCTTTTGCGCCTACAACCAGATCAATATCTTTGGCATTCTGTTCGAGCTTGTTTCCAATTTGTGTTGAAGCCAGAAAAAGTATAGAAAGTATAGCAATACCAAATGCTACCAAAATGATATTGAGGAATGTGGTAAGCTTGTTTTTTAACAAATTTTTGGTGCTCAGTTTTAGTATGTTCATTATAGTAGATATTCCTTACTGATTCTATTTCTAACCCTCTTATCGTGAGTGGCAATAACAAGTGAAGCATGATTTTCTCTTGCTTGTTCTGTTAAAATACTGATTACGTTTTCTGCATTCTCGTCATCCAGACTTGATGTTGGCTCATCTGCAATCAATAATGATGGATTGTTAACTAAAGCCCTTGCAATAGAAACGCGTTGAAGCTGACCCTGACTCAATTCATCGGGGAAATTCCTCCCTTTATCTTCCAGCCCTAGTGATTCAAGTAAGCCTATAACACGAGATTTATCTAGCTTAATTCCTGCCAATGAAGAAGCCAGTGCCACATTGTCGTAAATATTAAGGCTTTTAATTAAATGAGGTTTTTGAAAAACTACACCGATGTTTTGTCCGCGAAAGCGATCCATATCTTTTAATGATAAAGCATAAATTTCGGTTCCATTGAGCTTCACTGAGCCTGATGTAGGTTTCAATAAGCCTGAAACAATATTTAGAAGCGTACTTTTTCCACTTCCGGAAGCGCCAAGTAAAAGCCACTGTTCCTGATCTTGTATATCCCAGTCAGCAAATTTTAGCTTTGGGCCATTCTGATATTGATGTGTTAAAGACTGAATGCTAATCATAGCTTTTTTAATTTTTTAATAGACTGAATATTTTTGATTGCATAGCGGCGATAAAGCTCTTGAGCATTATCTGTGGAATGCCTACAAGCAGGATTCATGGTGCAAATAATAGAAAGCGAAGCGAGAAATAATAGTTTAATTTTTCCTTTCATGGTACAAATATATAATCCTTTTATAGTTGTGAAATTCTTTCAATGGTTTTGATACAAACAATAATATTTTGCAATTAATGGTTGTGCTTGCAACTTTTATTCAGTTTTAGATTAAAAAAGTGTGCTCCGGCAATCGTAAAACCGCCAATTGGAATAAGTATCGGTTCAATAACTTCTATATCTGATAAATGACCAACCAAAATGAATATAAACCCACAGGTTAAAATGATTATTGGGTAAGGATTGCGATGAATCTGACGATAGGATTTACTTAACGACCATACACCAAGAACCAGTGATAATAAAATCATGCCCATTTCTAAAAATGGAGTAGCGAGAAATTCCAATCCCCAAAGTGGGAGCAAGGTTAACAAAAAGGGTAAAATTGCACAATGCACAGCACATGCTGTTGAAGCCGTAATTCCGATCTTGTCAAGGTTGATTGTTCTTAAATTCTTCATGTTGAAATTATATATCACAAATATAAAAGCAATTTTGTTGCATTTGTATATTTGATTATTTATTTGCAACTAAATTGCATTTGAATGATAAAAGATTTGTACCCGCTGTATTTGCCTGGAAAAAAGCTTTAATGAAAATATTAACTCCATTATCACTATATTTCATGTATTCAATTTGCATTTACATCACATGGAAGAAATATCATTAAGCGAACATAGATTAAACTTTTTAAGACAATCGATCGGTAAAGTAATCACAGATTCGCCATCAAATTTTATGAATTGGCTGGCTCCGGTATTGATTAAGGCCGAAAGCGGGATTTTAGTTTGTAAATATACTGTTCGTAAAGAAATGACTAACCCTTATCAAATTTTGCATGGGGGAGTTACCGCTGGCATAATCGACGATTTGATTGGCGCAACAGTTTACACGATGGGTTTAAACGACAGATTTACCACTGTAAATAATTATATAGATTACTTTGCACCAGCAGCTGAGGCTGATGAAATTGTAGCAGAAACTTCAATTGTGAAGCGTGGAAAGACTATTTTAAATCTTCAGTGCGAGATATATTTACCTTCAAAAAAACGTTTAATAGCTAAAGGCTATTCGAACATGTTAAACATAGGTTAACACATTCCTAATTGCTTTAAAATAATTTGTTAATTCCTTTAAATTAGCGAAACATTCTCATTAATACATTGTTGTAACTTAACCAAAAATATAATGAGCCATGTTAGAAAATTATTCCACACTGCAATTTAT
>SEDB01000128.1 GCA_004210715.1 Pedobacter sp. | reverse complement strand
GATATTTCTGAAACCATCATTGCAGAAGCGAAAAGGTTGAATAAAGAATTTGTAAGGTCGGAAACAGCTAATTTCCATTTGACTAACGGAGTCGATTTACCTTTTGAAGATAAAAAGTTTAATAAAGTATTTACAGTGAATACGATTTACTTTTGGGAAAACCCTTTAAATTATCTCATTGAGATTAGGAGGGTTTTGAAAACAGGAGGTAAATTTGCGCTGTGTTTTGCTGATAAAAGCTTCATGGAGAAGTTACCTTTTACGAAATATGGTTTTACGCTTTATGATGTAGAAACAGTGATTGATTTACTTAACAAAGCAGGCTTCATTAACTGCACATCCGAAAAGAAAACGGAGCAGATAAAAAGTAATGCGGGTTTTATGGTTGAAAGGGATTATTACGTAGTTATTGCTCATCGCTAGGTAACCAACCTTTGTTGTTAAACCCGATTGCAGCGGCATCCCCAAATTTTTTCTATTTGGGATATAGCGGAAAGCGGGACTGCCGGCCGCCAAAATCATCAAACAATTATTTACTAAAATGAATTGAAAATTAATACAAAATCAAATACAGATAGGCATAAACCACTGGTGCTGCTAATAACAGTCCGTCAAAACGATCGAGCAAACCACCATGACCTGGCAACAGGCCGCCACTATCTTTTGTATCCAAGCTTCGTTTTAACATCGATTCCACTAAATCGCCTAAAGTACCAAAACAAGCAATTAATACCGCCATTCCTGCCCAAACCCATGCCTGATTTTCGGTAAATAAAAATGATAAGCCAAATGACACCGATACGCTGGTAAACATTCCCCCAAAAAATCCTTCCCAGCTTTTCTTTGGCGAATGACGCTCAAACAGCTTGCGTTTACCATATTTTACGCCAAATAAATAAGCTCCTGTATCGTTTGCCCAAAGCATCAACAAAAAAGCCAATGGAAAATGGAAGTTATACTCATGCCAATTTTTTAAAAACCCTAAAGCATGAAAAAAGCAAAAGGGAATGGTTACGTAAACAAATCCCACGAATGTGTAGGAGATATTGGCAAAAGGAATTTTGTTTTTTTTATACAATTCAGTTATAAAAACTGAGAATATCAGTGGAATACAAAGCAATAAATATTTAACGTCGTATTGTAAATAATGTAAACCTGCTGCCATGAAAAAGATTAGGGCTCCGGCCATTAAACCAATATTTCTATGCGGGCGAATGCCTGAGTTTTTAATCAATTTATAAAACTCGAAAAGCGATAACACACTTAAAACAAGATAGAATATGGTAAAGGTATAGCTCCCCAAAAAGATGGAGCCCAACATTACGATGGTAAAAAAGAAAGCGGTTATTGCTCTGGTTTTCATTAAGCTTGAGGTAAAAGGTGGAGGATTTAAGGCAGCGATGCTGCTTACTCTATTTCGTTTTCAACGATATATTCTATGGCTTTATCGAAATCTGATTTATTTACCAAAACATTTATTTCGCCGATGTTATAAGCAGATAATTGCTTATTCATGGTTACAGCCGGAATTCCGGCCTCGGTTAATCCTTGCTTCAAAACCTCAGCGGCGAAAGCATCGCTTGTGGTATATACTTTAATCCAATTTTCGCTCACGTTCTGCGTTATCTTTAAAAAATTTAAACAAAGCTATGGTAATTATCGCACTAATTAAATAGCCATACCAGGGAAAACCAATCGGCTCATCCGCTTTATCCAAAGGCATATTGTTTTTTTGCATGTAAAATGCAGCACAAACAGCATAAGCGTTATTAATAAAATGAGCAATCATCGCATACCACAGGCTTCCGCTGTAAAAGTATAAATAGCCAAAACCAGCACCCAAAAGCATTCGCGGAATAAAGCCATAAAACTGAACGTGGATGGCGCTAAAGATAATCGCAGTTATCCAAATGGCCAAATGTGGGCTGTTAAAAGCTTTGGTAAGCGACCTTTGAACACCTCCTCTAAACATCAACTCCTCGCCGATGGCAGGTAATAAAGCAATCATGACCAGGTTTACCACAAAATCGAAATTACTCCGAACTGTAATGAGCGCTATCGTCATTTTCATTGCCGCCTCTTCTTTTTCTTTCATCCACTGCTCAACACCTTTTAAAAAATTCGGCAAAACCATTTTTTGGTTGATAAGTACCGTCCATTCCATAAATGGCATGCTGACAACCATGATCATTAAGACCAAAATAATCAATAAAAATTGAGGTTTTTTAAAACTATAAAAAGAATTAACTTTTGTGCGCTCGGTTAAAGCAAGCGCTATAGGAGGGAGAATAAAGGTTCCGATGGAACTTAATATCTGGATAATTTTTAGCCCGTTTATGTATTCTGGATCACCAGACATTAACAGCTCTAAATTGCTAACCATGCCTAGTCCGTAGATCATTAAAATAATAACGATAGCCAAAAGTCCGAAAACTAATCCTCCCGCAACTGCGTAAAATAAAAGTAAAAGTAATTGTAAGAAAGGATTGATTTCCTCCTTGTTGGGTGTTACAAAATTCATTATTTGTACCTTTGTATGTTTTTATTAATTGTTGAAGATAGAGAATGTCTGTAAAGATAGGAAATATAGAATTAGGCGAGTTCCCGTTATTACTTGCGCCAATGGAGGATGTAAGTGATCCACCATTCCGTTATGTATGCAAGCAAAATGGGGCAGATTTAATGTACACCGAGTTTATTTCTTCGGAGGGATTGATTCGTGATGCCGCTAAAAGCTTGCAAAAGCTGGATATTTTCGAATACGAAAGACCAATTGGCATCCAGATTTTTGGTGGCGATATCGAGCACATGCGTGAAGCCTCAGAAATTGCATCAGCCGCCGGGCCCGATTTGGTAGACATCAATTACGGCTGTCCGGTAAAAAATGTGGTTTGCAAAGGTGCCGGATCGAGCTTGCTTCGTGATATTGATAAAATGGTTAAAATGACCGAAGCCGTTGTTAAGGCTTCGCATTTACCCGTTACCGTAAAAACACGATTGGGTTGGGATGATGATAGTAAAAACGTTTACGAAGTTGCGGAGCGTCTTCAGGATGTTGGTATCCAGGCTTTGACCATTCATGGCAGAACAAGAGCACAATTATACAAAGGCGAAGCAGATTGGAGCCTAATTCGTGAGATTAAACGCAATCCACGCATTAAAATTCCAATTTTTGGTAATGGCGATGTTGATAGTCCTGAAAAGGCTGCCAACTGGCGCATGGAGTACGAGGTAGATGGGATTATGATTGGAAGGGCGGCAATTGGCTACCCGTGGATTTTCCGCGAAGTGAAACATTTCTTTAAAACCGGGGAGCATTTGCCAGGCCCAACCATTGAAGAACGAATTGATGTTTGCCGTACACATTTGGATAAATCATTGGAATGGAAAGGTCCGAAAACCGGAATTTTTGAAATGCGTAGACATTATGCGAATTATTTTAAAGGTTTACCTGATTTTAAACCTTATCGCATGCGATTAGTTGCTGAGCCAGATATTAACAACATTTACAGTATTTTGGAAGAAGTGGCAGAAAAATTTGCCAACTATGATGCTACAAGAGTACTGGCTTGATTTTTGAATTGATTTTTTACAATCGTTACAACCATGGTTACAGCAATTACAGACGGTGTTAAAGTTTCAGTAGAAACTGTTTACCAACCAGAATATTCAAATCCGGTTAATGAACATTTTATGTTTGCTTATCGAGTAGAGATTTCCAATTTGTCTGATTATGCAGTTCAATTGATGCGCCGACAATGGTTCATCTTCGATTCTAACAGCAGCCGCCGTGAAGTAGAAGGAGAGGGCGTTGTTGGTCTTCAACCTATTATCCAGCCAGGAGAAACCCATGTTTATGTATCAGGATGTAATTTAAAAACTGATATGGGCAGCATGCGGGGAATGTATTTAATGAAACGTTTGATGGATGAATCGGAGTTTGATGTCGATATTCCAGAATTTACATTAGTTGCGCCTTACAAATTGAATTAAGCGGCCTCTTTTTCTTTAGATTTTTTCGCAGGTAATAACCGCAGATTTTGAAATGCCTTTGCTAGAGTTTAATAGAAAAATCTCATGGGAATTTTAAAATAGTTAACAAAAAAGCGGTCAGGAAAATCCTAAACCGCCTTACTCTTTTTGTAAACTAATACTTTTAATCTCTTCCCCTACCAAACAACATTGATGCATAATAAAGTAAGTTAGCCAATGCGCCGACAGCAGCCACTACATAAGTCATTGCTGCCCACCAAAGTGCGTCCTTTGCCTGGCTATTTTCTTCCTGTGTTTGCATTACTCCCGGATTGTTTTTCAACCAAGCCAATGCCCTATTACTGGCATCAAACTCAACCGGTAAGGTAATGATACTGAATATGGTAACCAAAGCTAAACCAACTACACCTATCGCCAAAACAATAGGCGTTACAGCAAAAACCAATAACATTACGCCGATAAGCAAAACCCATTGCAATAAGTTAGATGATATGCTTACCACAGGCACCATCGTACTGCGTAAATTCAGCCAAGAATATGATTTTGCATGCTGCACTGCATGGCCACATTCATGTGCGGCAACGGCTGCAGCAGCTACACTACGGCTGTAATATACATCTGTACTTAAATTTACGGTTCTATCAGTAGGGTTATAATGGTCTGTTAATTGTCCTTCAGTACTCATCACCCTCACGTCGTATATTCCGTTGTCATGTAGCATTCTCTCTGCTACCTCCTTGCCCGATAAACCTGAGCTGAGTTGCATTTCTGCATATCTAGAAAACTTGTTTCTGAAACGCCACTGCACAAACATGCTCAGCAATAATACCGGGACTATTATTATCAAATAAATTCCCATTTCTTTTCTGTATGTTTTTCAATTTGACTTATATCAAAAAGCGTTCCCATATTATTTGGTGTTCAATTTATATTACATTTATACCATGGATAACAATATTTCTTATTGGGAGAAAACTAGCTTTTATGACTACGATGTTATTGTTGTGGGCAGCGGTATTGTCGGCTTAAATGCAGCTATTCACCTAAGAAAGTCTTTTCCAAATTTGAATGTTGCTATTTTGGAAAGAGGTTTTTTACCCTCAGGAGCCAGTACCAAAAATGCAGGTTTTGCCTGTTTTGGAAGTGTTTCTGAACTGATTGAGCAAGAGAAAAATACCACAACTAACGGTTTGCACAACCTTATACAACAGCGTTGGAAAGGCCTATCTAAATTGCGTAATTTACTGGGTAATGAGACCGTTGATTATCAAGCACTAGGCGGTCATGAATTATTTAAAAATGAAGACATTGAGCTTGCCAATCAGTGTGTATCGAAAATTGAACATTATAATTATTTAATTAAAGATATTGTTGGAAAGGATGCGTTTTATTTAAGTAGCCACAAAATTGATTCATTTGGATTTAAAGGTATAACCACAATGATTACCAATAAATACGAAGCACAGATTGACACGGGTAAAATGATGTTCGCACTGATAAAATATGCCCAATCAATTGGTGTTTCCATTTTTAACAGCTGTACCTTAGAACAGATTCATCACGAGAATAATAGAAAAGTTCTATTTACCAATCAAGGTATGTTTAGCTGCACTAAATTGATTCTGGCAACCAATGCTTTTATCCAATCTCTGGTACCCAGCATTGAATTGTCTCCTGGCAGAGGACAAGTACTCATTACCAAACCAATTGCCAACTTAAAAATTAAAGGTACTTTTCATTATGATAAAGGCTATTATTATTTTAGAAATATCGATGATAGAATTTTATTGGGCGGAGGAAGAAACATTGATTTCAAGGCAGAGGAAACCACCTCATTTGGAGAAACTTCATCCATTCAATCGGCCCTGGAAAATTTAATAAAGACCATAATTTTACCAGATCAATCATTTGAAATAGATTTGAGATGGAGCGGCATTATGGCTTTCGGTCGGTCTTTGGAGCCCTTAATAACAGAAGTAGAAGAAAATGTTTTTTGTGCCACAAGATGTAATGGAATGGGTATAGCTATAGGCACTCAAACCGGAGAAGATGTTGCTGAATTAGTTATTCAATCTGGCCTTTAATTCAACGAAGCACTCATTTTTTCTACCTTTTCTACATAACTTCCGTTCGGTACAATCCATCGCGCTACCTCGTCTTGCCACTGCTTTAGTTTAGTTTTATTCATTAGTTTGTAATACTGGAATGCGATGTTATATGCCATGTCTGCCTTTGCCGTTTCATCAGTACACTCTTTAATGGCATAATAGTACATTTCCTCGGCTTGCTTAAGCTCATTTGCGTTGGTTTGCTTAAATATGAGCGATTTATACAATTCGCAGCTCGTTTGTCTTTCTTCAGAAACATTAGCCAGTGCTTCGCCTAAATACAAATTTGCCAAAACTTCCTGTTTTTTACCGTTGTATGCCCAAAAAAACTCTCTATCTAAACCTGGGTATTTGCGATCTTTACTTCTTGCTTGTTTTAAAAA
>SEDB01000607.1 GCA_004210715.1 Pedobacter sp. | reverse complement strand
TGTTTTATTATTTTTGAAATCCACCAAACTGATCAGCTATTAAAAAGAAAATTCTATTCATCGACGATGAAGCATCATTACAGCACATTATTTCTTTAGTGTTTGAAGATTTTAATGTCCAAGGTTTACTTGAAGGCAAGCATGCAGTTGATATTGCTAAAACTTTTCAGCCGGACGTCGCCATCATAGATATTGCGCTACGAGATACGGATGGAAGGCATTTATGTAATGCAATTAAGGCTGAACCATTAACCGCGCACATTCCAGTGATCTTGATCACGGCAACAATTGAGGATGAAAACGAAGTTCCCTGTAAACCAGATGCCAGGGTGTTAAAGCCATTTGACATTGAAGACCTACAAACCTTAGTTTTTAAGTTAATGAATAAAAATTAACTTATAATCAGGTTCTCATCAAAGCTGGCCAAACCTCAAAACTCATTTTTATAAAATCCGTACTGGTCATTTGGCATTTAAAGAGTTGATCGAAACTTGATGGAAATAGGAATCAAACTAAAATTGATAGCTTAGTTCAGATACGCTTAATTTTTTACCCCCTCATCATCATTTGGTTGAGGGAATAAGAATAAAATAATCAATAGGCTATAACAGGAGTAGTAATTATTGCAAGCAATAAGGATCCACGGAATCCTAGTGCCGTATTCCAAATAAAATTTGCTACAGCCCAGTGGGAATATAAAAATAAAGAATAATTAATATGCCGATTACTATTACTATAATTTTTGTTATTGCAATCCTGGAGTCCATTTTTTCGTTAAAAATAAATGAGGTGTTAAACCTCACATAACTTGCCGCTTAAAAGTTATCACCTTTTTTTATTAAAACATATTTTTAAGCCCATATGTTATTTTAATCGACTATTTTAGCAACTATAAGTATTTGAAGTTTTAAAATAACTCTAGCAGAAAAAATAAAAAAGTTTGAAATGAACTCAATGGTTTTTGAAAGCAATTTTTATTTTAAGATGGATAAAATAAATATCGTGATGAAGTGTTGTTTTTGAACACATTCATGACCAACATAAATCCAATATAAATTCGTTATCAATCTATGATGAACCAACAAGATATCTTTAAAAAAGTAGGCCACATTCTCGCAGAACTAAATGAACAGCATCAATTTCTTGCTCAAAATCCTCAGCAACTGAATGATTTAGAACTGGAACTTTTTTTAGCAAATGCCGATTTTTTGGCTGATCATGTTCGCATCGTTCAAAAGTTAAGTAAAAATAACAGCAGGCAGACCGAAGTTCCAATTGAACCCTTGGCCGTGGAAGTGCCGGTTACCCTTGCAGAAGAGGTAGCGGCTACTAAAGGGTACAAAGAAGAA
>SEDB01000606.1 GCA_004210715.1 Pedobacter sp. | reverse complement strand
GGCTATCAAACTACACTATTTGCTGATAAGACCAATTTATATACTATTGATGTTTTCTCAAATCCACCATTGAAAAAAATAGAAGTTCCAGGCCTTAACGTGGCAAAGGTAGAATCATTACACAACAATTGGTTAACAGATAAATCGAAAATTTATTTTGATGACTGGGGTAAAATCAGAGTATGTACTGAAATTGATGCGGCAAGTTTTGTGGTACTCAATTATACTGTAGCCAAAGATAAAAACAGGGTTTACTACATTAGCCGCGATTTGAAAACAGATAAAAACGAAGCGACAGAAAAGGCTGATTATGCCGTACTGGATGGCGCTGATGCGCCATCTTTTGAAATGATCAACAATAAAGAATACCGCGACAAAAATAAAACATGGACAATTGCCCGGGAAGGGGAAAGGGTAGAATCCAATTCGCCAGAGGGGAAGATAAAATAATCTAAATTATTGTTGCAGTTTAACTTCGCCTAAATCGGTGGTTGCGCTGTCTTTAACGGCAACCTTTTCAATTAAGGTATCTTTGTAAGGAGCGTTCGCTTTGATCCATATGGTATAAACACCTTCTTTTAAGTTGGTAAATGTGAATGCTCCCTGACTAACCTGTGCTTTTAGTGTATCAGTGCCGGCAACTAACGAAACTTCCGCTATTGCATCAATCGGTGTTACCCTTCCAGCAATTCCACCTACTTTAATATAACTAAAGGCAACAAAGAAAATGGTCGAAACCACTAGTGCTGCTAAAAAAACTCCTACCTTTTTCATTTTATGATGTTTTAAGTAAACTACCTGACCATTAAACATGCGGCAAATTAAATTGTTTGTCGCAGCAGAACATATATGCGTTTTGTATATACTTTAGAAAAAGATCTAAAGCTTCCTCCGCGGATTAGTTACCCGCCATGAGGATTTCTTCATAAATAGTTTGTTTGGTTTATTATCCGGTTTGAGGAGCCCTCCTCAACCGGATTTTTTCTTTTAAAAGGTTTTTCCTTTACATTTGGTCAAATCGTTAAATACAAATTTGTGAGCAAACCAATAAAAAAAATAGCTATTGTAGGTCCAGAAAGCACAGGCAAATCGACCATGTCTCAGCTGTTAGCTAAACACTACAAAGTTTCCTGGGTACCAGAATATGCCCGTTATTATTGCGAAAACCTAACTGCGCCGTATACTTTACAAGATGAGGTTAATATGTATTATGGTCAGGTTGCTCTAGAAGATGCGATTTTAGTGACCACAGAAAATGATTTTATTATTTGCGACACCACCTTTGTGACTGTAAAAATCTGGAGTGATGAAATGTTGGGCGAAACGCCCCAATTGGTTTTAGATGCCTTACCCAAAAGACCTTACGACCTTTATCTTTTAATGGATATTGATTTGCCCTGGCAGGATGATCCGCTAAGAGATTTTCCTAACCAACGCGAATATTTTATGGAGGTTTGGCACAAAGAACTAAAGGCTTTAAACGCCAATTATAAAGTAATAAGCGGATTGGGGGATCTTCGGATTCAGCATGCTATCAAGGCAATTGATGAATTTTTAGCATCATAATTTGGAAAGCAATGGCAGTAGCTTTTAGGATACATTGTTCCCGCCCCCGCTTCTGCCACAATGAAAAATTGTGGCATCTCGCTATGGTCGGGTTTAGGTGGATAAATAGCTGCACAACTTTAAGTAAACTAAACCCGATTAAAATGAAAATCCTTTTTTATATTTTGAAAGTTGCTAACCCTAATTGGCGAAATGCAGTTAGGGTTAGTAACTTGATATAAAAAAGATTGTAATGTAAGCGGGCAGAAATTAGCCTAAAGTGGATAAATTGCTTTTCAAAAAAGATTATGTACCATTTTGGAACAATCTTCACATATTTTTCTAAATTTGCCACATCATTAGGGGTGCCTTGTTTGTTATAAACACAAAAACGGGCTGAGATCATACCCATTTTGAAGCAGAAAGAGGAAAGCAAAAAGTTCAAAGCTCTGGTCAATAACCAAGCTTTAGTCTTTAAGCTCTAAGCCTTAAGCTTTAAATGCACCTGATCCGGGTAATGCCGGCGTAGGGATTGGAGTTATGGAAGTTTAACTGAAATCGGGAGTACCCCTATTTCCGATGGGTTTAACTAAAAACAAAAACATTGAAAAATTTACTTTTTGCAGCGCTTGTTGCAATGTTGCC
>SEDB01000127.1 GCA_004210715.1 Pedobacter sp. | reverse complement strand
AGTAATTTAATGATTCTTCAATGGTAAAACTAAGTTCATTAGATAAACAAACGGAAGAAGAAGTATTTCTATTCTCAAAATCATCTAAGACATCCACATACTCTTTTCTAAATTGAACATTTTCGGGAATAAATGCTTGTTCCAAACTCGAAAAACGGATATAATGATTTTTAAAAAAGGCTATGAAATATAAAAGATCAGTATCATTGAAAGTTCGATGCTTGAAATCAAGAAGTTTTTTGAGATCATGATCCTGATGATTTAACACAAAGTCATGAGGTGCGTTATCCATTCTTCCCATTAACTCTTTACATTTATTAATAATGGTTTTACGCTGCCCCCAAGCCAATATTGCCGCAAAAAAACCGGCAATCTCTATATCCTGTTTCTTTTTAAATAAATGAGGGATGCAAATGGGATCATACTCAATAAAATCCGGCTGGTTATATTGTTCTACTTTACTATCAAGAAAATTCTGAAGTTCTAAAAAATCCATTTCATTTATATAAAAAAAAGGTCATCCAATTGATCGACAAAATGCCAGCAATTGGATGACCAGAAAATTAAACTAATTTAGTTATTGATTATTTTAGAGCATTCTCTAAATCCTCTAATAAATCTTCGATATCTTCCACCCCGACACTTAGTCGCAATAAATTATCTGTCACGCCAACTTTCTCTCTTTCTTCCTTAGGAATTGAGCCGTGAGTCATTGTTGCAGGGTGGTTAATTAATGACTCCACTCCGCCCAATGATTCGGCCAAAGTAAACACTTTGAAGTTTGAAGAGATGCGAAAAGTTTCTGTCAAATCTGCATCCTTTAAAGTGATGGAAATCATACCTCCAAAACCACGCATTTGTTTTTTTGCAATATCATGATTTGGATGATCTTCAAATCCTGGCCAGTAAATTTTATCTACTTTTGGATGTGTTTTTAGGAAATGAGCAATACGTTCTCCATTCTCGCAGTGCGCTTTCATGCGCAGGTGCAAGGTTTTTATGCCCCTTAAAACTAAAAATGAATCTTGAGGCCCTGGTGTAGCGCCACAAGCGTTATAAATAAACCAAAGATCTTTATACAACTGCTCATCATTGGTTACCAAAGCACCCATTACCACATCAGAGTGGCCTCCAATATATTTGGTAACAGAGTGCATTACAATATCAGCACCTAAATCAATTGGGTTTTGCAAATAAGGAGAAGCGAATGTATTATCAACCGTAAGAATTAAATTTTTATCCTTTGTAATTTTTGCAACGCCTTCAATATCTATAATCTGCATCGTTGGATTTGTCGGTGTTTCAATCCAAACCAGTTTTGTTTTATCATTGATATATGGCAACATATTTTCTGGTTTCGATAAATCCAGAAAATGAAACTTAATGCCGTATTTGGTAAAAATCTTAGTGAAAATGCGATACGATCCACCGTACAAATCATTACCAGTAATCACTTCATCTCCAGGTTGGAGTAATTTTAAAACAGCATCTGTAGCGCCCATTCCACTTGAGAAAGCTAAACCATATTTGGCATTCTCTAAGGCTGCAAGACAATCTTCCAGTGCTTTCCTTGTAGGATTTGTCCCTCTCGAGTATTCATATCCTTTGTTATCGCCTGGTGATTTTTGCCAGTAAGTTGAAGTTTGATATATGGGTGTCATTACTGCACCAGTTGTCGGGTCAGGCTCTTGACCTGCATGTATTGCTTTTGTTCCGTTGCTTTTGTTTCTTCTTTAATTTTTTGTTCAGTTTCTGGCGTTCCATCCCAGTGTGCTGAAATGAAACCAGCTTTACCATCTAACAACTCCTTAAATTCTTCGTAGCTATTTGCTGGTGTAATGTGCGCATCCCTGTAAGCTAAAGCCTTATTAAACATGCTGGTCTGAATATCTTCTAATAATTTAACAATATAAATATCCAATCCTTCCTGAGGTATAGTTTGTTTTACCTTTGTATCTCTTCTGGCGATTTCTACAGTTTTATTTTCCAAATCACGGCCACCAATAGCAATACGAACCGGCACACCTTTTAATTCATAATCGGCAAATTTAAATCCTGGACGTTGTGTATCCCGATCATCGTATTTAACGGAAACACCCATACCTTTTAAACGCATGGTTAATTCATTTACATAAGCGGAGATCTTTGCCAAATCATCATCGCTTTTATAAATTGGCACAATAACCACTTGAATTGGCGCCAACTTCGGTGGAATAATTAAACCAGAATCATCACTATGTGCCATAATTAATGCACCCATTAACCTTGTTGAAACGCCCCATGAAGTTGCCCAAACATGGTCTAACTTTCCATCTTTGCCAGTAAATTTAACATCAAATGCTTTAGCAAAATTCTGACCCAAGAAATGAGAAGTTCCTGCCTGAAGTGCTTTTCCATCTTGCATTAATGCCTCAATGCAATAAGTATCCAATGCTCCTGCAAATCTTTCATTTGGGGACTTTCTTCCCCTAACAACCGGAACAGCTAACCAGTTTTCAGCAAAATCAGCATAAATATGCAACATGCGTTCTGTTTCTTCAATCGCTTCTTCGGCCGTTGCATGAGCGGTATGCCCTTCTTGCCATAAAAATTCTGCAGTGCGCAAAAACAATCTCGTACGCATTTCCCATCTCACTACATTTGCCCATTGATTGATTAATATTGGCAAATCGCGATACGATTGTATCCAACCTTTATAAGTATTCCAAATAATGGTTTCAGAAGTTGGACGAACAATTAACTCTTCCTCCAACTTAGCCGTTTCATCAACAACGATATTACCATTACCATCATTTTTTAAGCGATAATGCGTAACCACAGCACATTCTGTTGCAAAACCTTCTACATGTGATGCCTCTTTAGAGAAAAAAGACTTAGGAATAAACAAAGGGAAATAAGCGTTTTGGTGACCAGTATCCT
The DNA here is from genome assembly GCA_004210715.1 of Pedobacter sp. Taxonomy (GTDB): domain Bacteria; phylum Bacteroidota; class Bacteroidia; order Sphingobacteriales; family Sphingobacteriaceae; genus Pedobacter. The sequence goes on along the minus strand of SEDB01000127.1, from coordinate 10,754 downwards.
TGAACATTTTATCAAGTACAGCCTGCATTTTTTCCCATATAGCATAACCATTTGGCTTGATTACCATACAACCTCTAACTGCTGAATGCTCAGCTAGATCGGCTTTTAAAACTATATCATTGTACCATTGAGAATAATCTGCCTCTCTGCTTGTAATTTCTTTGCTCATATTATGTATTTGGAACGTAATTTGTGTGTTAAAATATGTGAAATAAGATCACAAATTTATAAATTTATGCCTACAAAACGATTATACGCTCGAGGCATTTGTTTTAATACATTAATCTGACTAATTAAATAGTTGATTTTTAGTAAATTTGATCCATTTTCAGTAAATTAGTGACACACACAACTAAATATAAACACAATGAAACCAATTAAATTTTTACCCATTGTAATGATTGCTGCCGCTGGGTTGGTGGCATCATGCTCTACAACAAAATTGGCACAAACCAGTACCAATGATGATGTTTATAATACTGTTGCGAAAGCAAGAGAGGTAGAAGCTTATGTTCCTCCTCAAAATCAAGTTCAAGCACAGGAACAAACTGACTACAGCGACGAATATTACGGAACAAGTAACCCCTACTACGACATGGATTATTCATCAAGAATAAACCGTTTCTATAATGGCAGCAGCTTCCGTGGTTATTACGATCCATATTATGAAAACTTTTATTACGGCAACAGCTATGGCGCTACCAACTATTTGGGTTATGGAGTGGGTGGCTGGAATAATGGCTACGGAATGAGCGTTGGCCTAGGCTGGGGCGGCGGATATGGTTGGGGTGGTAGCATTTGGAATAATCCTTTTTACTATGGCAACATGGGCTGGGGTTGGAACAACTGGGGCTGGAATAACTGGGGACCATATTCTTACTACGATCGCTTCGGTTGGGGCGGTGGCTGGTACGGTGGTGGCTGGGGTGTAGGCGGCGGCTATTATGGCGGCGGGGTTTACACGAACAACAACTACAGACCAAGACCTGGTAGTAATGACAGAGGTGTTCCAAGATCATATGGAAATGGCAACGCAGGTAATGCAGGAAGACCAAGCAGATCTGGTATTGCAAATCCGAATGGTCAAACCAGACAAGGATATACTCCAAATTATAATGCTGGCAGACCTACCCGTAATCAACAATCTGGCTCATCAAATGGTGCAGCTCCAGGACGTTATACACCTCAAGGTACCCAGGGAAGCAGACCTACTAGAAATGAAAATTACTCTCCTCCACAAAGAACTGAAATGAGCAGACCTAGTTACTCACCTCCACCATCATCAGGTGGAAGTAGCGGTGGCGGATCGAACGGTGGCGGTGGCGGCGGTGGTTCAAGACCATCAAGAGCAGGACGAGGATAATTTTATAGTACAACACACAAATGAAAAAAATAATATTAGCAACCATAGTGGCTACAGTAGCTTCTATAGGAACAACATACGCCCAAAGTTACGCACCTGATGCCTTCCGTTTTTCGCAAACAAATTACGGTAGCACCTCCAGATTTAAAGGAATGGCTGGTGCTCAAATTGGAGTTGGTGGAGACATCGGTTCGATAAGTGCAAACCCTGCAGGATTGGGCTTATTTACAAAATCTGAATTTAGCATAACCCCTGAATTTAATAGTGTTTCAAATGGCAGTTCATACCTTGGTAATAACATTAAATCAGATAAAAGCCAAATCAACTTAAATAATCTTGGCGTGGTGTTTTATAGCCCTGCTGCAAAATTAAAAGGTTCAGATGTTAATAAAGGATTAGTAAGCAGTGTTTTTGGCATAAGTTATACCAGAAACAATGATTTCCTGAATAATATCGATTACAACGGAATCAACACCAACAGTTCGATCAGAGATGCTTATGTAGATCAAGCTAATGGATTTGGCATTGATAATTCTGTTGCTGGCGATGCTTACGATAGTTATCTTATTAACAGAAATGCGCCAAATTATCCGAATGGATTTTCCGCAGAACCTTACAACAACGCAAATTTTAATCAAAACTGGAGCGAAAGCAGACTAGGTTCAACTTCTGAATTCAATTTAGCAGGAGCACTTAACTTTTCAAATAAGTTATATTTAGGTGCCACTGCAAGTTTTGTAAATGTAAAATATACCAGCGATGCATCTTTTACGGAATCAGGAATTGTAAATTCTTATGATGATCAATTGGCCATTCCAGCTTACACAGGTAATGAGAACTACAATTTAACTCATCTTAGATATCAGCAAACAAGAGGTAACGGTTTTAATTTAAAATTAGGTATGATTTATCGCCCTGTTCCAGAATTAAGGTTGGTGCAGAAGTAAAAGTTAGCAATGAAGTAAGTGTAAGAGGTGGTTATGGTGTTAACGGGAACGGAATTCAAGGTGGTGATAACTCATTTTACCAAGGTCAGTTTATTACAGGTGGTTTAGGTTACCGTATTAGTAACTACTATTTCGATTTAGCTTATCAAAATTATAAAACGAATTTTAACTCTAGTCCTTATTTATTAGATGATTATTCGGAACCAGTTGCAGATGTTAAAAGCAACAGAAACAATGTATTTTTAACTTTTGGAGTTAGATTCTAATTCAAAAAACACATTTAATCAACAAGCCCTTTCTCATCAGATTAAGGGCTTGTTTTTTTTACAACAATAATTTCTTTCTCTCCATAAGCCACACCACCAGTTGTAATTCCCTGGATAATTATTTTAAACTTACCTGTTAAATCTCCGGTATTAAAACGCAACTTAGTGGAAGTTTTTTCATTAATGGCAACTTGATAATTCCAATAAACTGTTGCAAAATTAATAGGTTCATTCTGATCAGATATATCCGATTGATAGAAATCCTTTGCTAAATTAATACCTCTTAAAATCCTTAAATTCGGTTTATCTTCATTTTCTGTACACCCTTGATAAACGATTGAACCACCACCTGTTTGATTATATCTATTCCCTTGTATAGGGTTTCTGTTTTCAAAATCGCCTCTATGGTTATTGCAATTGAGAATATTGTATTTACAAACATAATCTCCGCAACTATTTGCTCCCTTTTGTGCGAAATCCAGTAGATCATCCTTTTTACTTTTAATTACAACTTCCTTTAGTTTAATTCCAGAAGCAGTGATGCTTTGACGATCATCTTCAAGCAATACTACTCCATTGCTTAAGGAACTGTAATCATTTTTCATTACATGCTCCTTAATTTCTTCTAAAGGATCATTTAGCTTAACATCATAATTAGCATAGTTTTTGTCGTTTAGGGTTAACCAAACTTTATTCCTATCAGTAGATAATAACTTTGCCATGGGTATTGTAAAATGCCCCGCACTGTCGGTCGCCAAAACATTAATATTTGTTCCGCCAATGGTATTGACCGTCATTGGAGCTTTCAATTGCTTTTTGTTTTTAGAAACTACTCCCGTAAATTCAATCGTAGAATGAACTAATGGATTTTGAGGCAAGCTTTCTATTGGCCATTTATATCTTCGCCATCCCTTTACCAATAGCACATCTTCTAAATATTCTTTATGGATATATTTCACACCATTGGGATGATGCGGTAAATCAGATAAATGTCGCTGAAAAAAGTAAAAATCGGTTATGTTTTGGCTATTGTTCATTGATAAGCGATTGGCCTGGACGCAACTTACTGAGACTAACCCTAACATAGGCTTATTATCCTTACCTAACGCACTTATATTCACTTGAACACTATCCCTAGTTTGGTATTCCTCTCGATCTGTTCCAATATTTACCCGATTGATTTGATCATAATGGGCAAAAAATATCCGTTCGGCAACTGGTTTATAATCTTGATTAAGCACCGTTACCGCGTATAAACCCGTAGGCACTGAATCCAGTTTAAACCTGATGTTCTGATCTTCAAAAGCTTTTAGTTCAAAATACGACTGAAGATATATTGTCGAAAAATCATGGACAATTACATAAGTTTTTGAAGGAATATTACTCTCTATCTGAATCCTTAAATCATCACCTACAACAGCATTATGATTCCTCAATACTACCCCCTTTGATTGAACAGCAGGTAAATCAAACTGATCTGAATTACTTGCTCCCAAAATTCTTGCGTAAATCTTTTTATTTTTGTCCGGCTGAAAAATAAAACTTCCAATTCCTATTGAATTTGTACTAACCGTATCTATAATTTTATCAAGATCATACAGCACAAGCTTACCCTTGATTGTATTTCCCGATTCATCTTTAATTTCAAATCCAACTTTATTCGTCTAAGTAAATTATTTTTTTCAGTGATCTGATCAGCAGGATAATGTATCATTAATTCACCAATTACACTGCTTTTTGCTTTTCCTGATTGGATAACATTTCCCTCCTGTCCTATTTGATATTGTATTTCGGCATTTTCTACAAAACGATTTCCACTCGATAATATCTTTAGTAAAGCTGTTCCATTTTGAGTTTTTTCATCAAAAACTTTAAAAACTGAAACTTTTGCATCAAGTGGATTAGGTGTTGTTGATTTTATGGTTATGAATTGTTTAAATTCTCCATCATAATATCCATCCGATTTAATATTGGTATTGGCTACAAAGCAATAGTTGCCACTAGGCAATGAATCTGGCAGTGTTAAATTACCAAATGAAATACCTTCCTCAATCAAAAACTTCTCTTGTAAAACAACACTGCTATCCGCATTATTAATTAAAGATAAATATAGCGTATGATACTGATCCGATTTGACTGCGGCTTTTAATAAATAGCCAGTAAACCAAACCTGATCATTATTGGTATACACATTTTTATCAAAATGTATAAATAGCGTTGAGCGATTATTTTGTGAATAATATCTTTTTAATTTCTCAGCTACATCATCAAGATTTTGATCTTGTGCCATTGCAAAGCTGCCAAAAAGCATTAATAAGCAAAGTAATCTTATTGTTGAAAGCATATTTTAGGAATATGCTTAAAAATCACAATTTTATTTTAGTTTTTCAACTAAATAATTCCATGTAGTGGCCTTCCTTCTTCAGCCAAATGATTAATTTTATTTTCAACTGATTGATCCTTTATTAATTCAGGCGCATGACGAGGTTTTTTTCTCGCATCAATAATCAGCGAGCCTTTACAACCCCAATGTTTATTGATTGTGAAATCATTTATGCCATAAATATCTGCGGCTGGATTACTTCTGGTAAAGGTAATCCAAACTAGGTTATCGACATTTGCAGCAGTAAATTCGGAATCATCAGCCAGTACGATGAGGGGAAAACCAGAAAGGTCCTGATCGATCAGAGAAATGTTCAGCAACGTTATTTCAGCTGCTGTTTTTTCTGCGCTGATGTATTTATCGCATTCGATAACCAAAACACCAGGCATTGCGATGTGCTTTTGGTAGCAGCCATCGCCAAGTTTTAAATCAGTTGGTGCATCACTCCATAGTGTTCTCTTCTTCTCTCCTGCCGCTGCAATTACCACTTTTGAACCACTGTTCAACCCATCGCCACTGTAATCCAGGGTATCAATGGTGGTATTGGTATAAAAATGAATATCTCGAGTCAAATCTATGCGTTCCAGAATATGTATGATGAAGGCTTCAATGTTATGGGTATCTAGTTCTTCATCATCTTCTTTTGCTGCGATGAAAACATATTTTGCCAAACTCAATTGATTTTTTCCAAGGATGTGATTAGCAATGGTCAATATTTCTTGAGGTCGGCGTTCTTTTAAATAAGGTGTATAGCGTTCGCTTCCAATAGCAAATAGTAGTGGATGAACACCTGCCGCATCAACAGCGTGAACTTCTTTTAAACCGTGAATTTCCTGCGGAATAGCCGAACCTGTTATTTCATGAATCAAAGCACCAAAGCTCGTATCCTCCTGAGGCGGCCTACCTACTACCGTAAACGACCAAATGGCATCTTTTTTATGATAAACATTGTGCACCTTCATCAATGGAAAAGGGTGCGTTAAACTATAATAACCTAAATGATCACCAAATGGACCTTCGGGTTTATTTTCATTAGGATAAACGGTTCCGGTTATAATGAAATCAGCATCTGCAGATATACAAAATCCCTCATCATCATAGAAATATCGAAATCTTCTATCACCTAAGGCTCCGGCAAATGTCATTTCAGAAAGGCCTTCTGGCAATGGCATTACTGCTGCTAAAGGGTGCGATGGTGGACCACCAACAAAGATACTCACCTTTAATGGTTGACCGAGTTTGTTAGCCTTTGATTGATGAACGCCAATGCCACGATGGATTTGGTAGTGTAATCCAATCTCTTTATTTTGAACATAATCATTACCACCAAGCTGGATGCGATACATTCCTAAATTTGCGTTTAAAATTCCTGGTTTTTCTATATCTTCTGTGTAGACCTGAGGCATAGTCACGAATGGACCACCATCCATTGGCCAGTTTACAATTTGAGGTAATTGATCAATCGTGGTTTTTAGAAAGTTGTTTTTAGCAGATGGTGTTTTCATCGGTAAAGCTGACAATGCAGACATGGCCGAACCAGCATATTTAAAAGGATTCTTCAGCGCTTTCATTGGATCATTTCTCAATGAAACCAATTGCTGGACCTTCGGCAAAGTATCTCTAAATATAAACTTCGAGCGTTCCAATGTTCCGAACAAGTTTGAAACCGCAGGAAAAGGACTTCCTTTTACCTTTTCAAAATATAAAGCCGGACCTTGCTTCTCATAAACCCTTAAATGGATGGCTGCCATTTCTAAGTATGGGTCTACTTCTTCTTTAATCCTGATTAAATGACCATATTTTTCAAGGTCGGAAACGCATTCTGCTAAACTTTTATATGCCATGCCCAAAGATAAATAAATAGCTATTCTATAAAACAAAAAAGCCCCAGATAAACAGATTTGACAATTCATCCATTTAACCGGGGCTTTTATAACCTACTTTTTAAATTATTATTTCTTTCCAGCGAAAGAGCGCAACATCCAGGTATTTTTTTCTTTAAACTGCATGAAGCGATTTACCATATCATTCGATCCGTCGTCGCCAGCTTTATCGGTTGCATCCAAAAGTTCTCTCTCAATTTCAATTAATTTAGCCATATCATCTAACACCGCATCAACCATATCAAGGTCTTTCATTCCAATGGTATCAATTTCTTTGATTTGCGATTCTTTAATATAATCAGCGAAACGGCTATGGGGTGGTTTCCCTAAGGTTAAAACACGTTCTGCAATTTCATCAATAGTTAATTGAGCATTGGTATAAAGCTCTTCAAATTTTATATGAAGTGTAAAAAAGTTTTGTCCTTTTATATTCCAGTGGCAACCTCTTAATTTTTGGTAGTGGATGTGATAATTAGCCAGATAATCGTTCAAAAGATCAACTACTGGTTTTACCTCTTTCTCGTTTAAGCTTATTTCTTTAGCGTCCATTTTTATTTATTTTTATGTGATTTTAATGTGTACGTAACAACTCAACTTTATAAAAGTTTTGATCTAAATTTCAGTTGATACAATACCATAATTATAACAGCGTTTATTATGCAACACCATAACAATTAATCATTTTACAAGTAATTGTCAATGAATAATTTATACGTTAGATTAACTTAGAGTCCTTTTATTTTCAGCTTAAATCGGCTAGCCATTCTCACTATGGTTAATTATTTTATTCGTATAATTGCTTCCTTTGACTAAGAAATTTATAGAAAATAAATGCATAAAATATACTTATCTGCTTTTGTTCTATTTGCCCTTAACATTGCAAATGCTAAAGCAAACACAGGTAGAGACTCTATCGGCGTTGAAAATAATAATGGCAAAAAACTCATCGTACACCAAATTGTAGCTAAAGACACTTATTATTCTGTAGGCAGAAGATACAATGTATCGCCGAAGGATATCATGTCATTTAACGAAAACAAATACCTTCAGGTAGGCGTAATTATCAAAGTACCTACAAATATTCCCTGGGGCACAACCAATAACTCAACCGTTACTTCTAATCAACCAACAGATGGTGGAATTATTGAGCATACGGTTAAAGCAAAAGAGAATTTAAACATGCTTGCCGAAAAGTATGGAACGACAATTAATGAAATTAAACGACTGAATAATCTCTCAGGAAACAACTTAAGCATTGGCCAGATTTTAAAAATTGCTACAAAAAACAGCGCTAACGTACCAGCAACTACCCCTACTCCAGCACCTATAGTAAAACCATTAAGTCCGGCGCCAGTTCAAGAAAGCACTGTTACTGATGAAACAATGATTGAGCATACTGTTGCAGCAAAAGAATTTTTAGGGAAGATTGCGGAAAAATACGGCACAACAGTTGACGAGGTGAAAAAGGCGAATAATCTTACGAACAACAATCTTCGGATAGGTCAAAAACTAAAAATTCCGGCCACTAAAAATATCGACGAGAATAAAGTAGTTAGTGTGTCTGAAGAAAAACCTGTTGAAGATAATAAGCCTGTAAATGCAACGGGCACACACACGGTTTTAAGAAACGAAACCATTTTTACTGTTGCAAAGCAATATGGTGTAACCGCTTATCAATTACGTAAATTAAACAACTTGCCAGATAATGCAATCACTATCGGACAGGTTTTAAAAGTACCAGGCGGCATTGTTACTGATGTTCAAGTACCAAAAGAAAAACAAGTTGAGCCGGCTAAAGAAGTTCCACTTACCAATTCAAAAGATGAAAGTTTTATCCACACGGTAGCAACGGGCGAAAATATCTTCAGTATAGCAAAGAAATATAATTTAACCGCTTTTCAAATCAGAACCGCCAATAAACTATCGGATAATTCAATCAAAGTTGATCAGAAATTGATTATTCCTAAACCTCCACAACCTAAATCAGTGAACGATGCCTCAAAGGAAGATCAAGAAAGTGAGCCAGATAGCACAATGGTTAAAGATCCAAAGCTTCGCCGTGATCCTAGTGTTTATGGTTTAAGTCAGATTGATGAAAAAGGTGCTGCTGTTTGGATTGCTGACGCAGACTTAGATGGTTCAAAAATGTTAGTTTTGCACCGTACAGCACCTGTGGGCAGGGTAATTAAAATAACCAACCCCATGACGAATAAGACAACCTTTGCAAAGGTTGTTGGTAAATTCACCGAAAACGAATCAACAAAAGATGTTATCATTGTAATGACTAAAGCTGTTGCTGATTCATTAGGCGCTTTAGACAAACGTTTTTTTTGCAATTTAACATATAGTGCTCAATGAGTTTGAATAAAAAACCATTTATAATTGGTATTGCCGGTGGTAGCGGATCGGGTAAAACATTTTTCTTAAACTGCTTTCTTCATCATTTTAAACAGGATGAGGTGACCTTAGTTTCACAGGATGATTATTACATTCCTGCCGGAGATATGACTCAGGAAGAAAATAAATTATACAACTTTGATCTTCCATCAACGATCGATAGCGAGCAGTTTTTAAGGGATATTAAACAATTGACAAGTGGCGAGGTTGTTTATAAAAAAGAGTACAATTTCAATAATCCGCTTGCAGTGGTAAAAATTCTGGAAATTAAATCCGCTCCAATTATTATTGTGGAAGGACTTTTCATCTTACATTTCAAAGAAATTGCGGCCTTGCTAGATCATACCATTTTTGTTGATGCAGATGAACAGGTGGCGTTAGACCGTCGTATAAAACGTGATGGTTTAGAACGTGGTTATCCGGAAGATGACGTGCTTTACAAGTGGCACAATCATGTTGTACCAGCATACAAGGAATACCTCCTTCCTTATAGAGAACAATGTCATAAAGTGATTATGAACAACACCAATGAGCCGGATGAGATTATCGCAATTACAGAAGCCATATCAAATGATTTAAGAAATAGTATTCTGGTTGATATAGACTAGTTGATATAAACTAAAATTATTATATAACAAAAACAGGCCATCTAAAAGATGGCCTGTTTTTGTTAATCCAATCTCATTTCAGGAATTTCTCCCTCTATAACCAGTCTTCCAGCTGTTGATTGTTTTATAAAATCAATGCTCACACCGGGTGCCCGTTCTAAGAGTTTAAAGCCACCCTCTGGCAATACATCTAAAACGGCTAATTCCGTTACTATCTTTTTGATACATTTTACGCCTGTGAGTGGTAAAGTGCATTTAGGAAGCAGCTTACTATCCCCTGCTTTGTTCACATGTTGCATAGCGACGATAATATTTTTGGCAGAAGCCACCAGATCCATTGCACCGCCCATTCCTTTAACCATTTTCCCTGGGATTTTCCAATTCGCGATATCTCCATTTTCAGAAACCTCCATTGCTCCTAAAATGGTTAAATCTACTTTTTGTGCTCTGATCATCCCAAAGCTCATGGCGGAATCAAAAATAGATGATCCGGGCAATGTGGTAATGGTTTGTTTACCGGCATTAATTAAATCTGCATCTTCTTCGCCTTCGAATGGAAATGGGCCCATACCTAAAAGACCATTTTCGGATTGTAAAACGACATTTATACCTTTTGGAATATAATTGGCAACCAAGGTTGGAATCCCAATTCCTAGATTAACATAATAACCGTCTTTTATTTCTTGCGCAATACGTTGCGCTATTTCTTCTTTATTAAACATAAATTTGATTGATAAATTAAGATATCGGATAGATTCCGGCCTAAATGACTTCAGACTATGGACTTCCTAACCGTCCGCTGCTCTATTCGCTTTTCGTAATCCTTACCTTGAAAAATACGATGAACGTAAATTCCTGGTGTATGGATATAATCTGGATCCAATTCGCCCGCCTCTACCAATTCTTC
>SEDB01000605.1 GCA_004210715.1 Pedobacter sp. | reverse complement strand
TCTTCAGCAACAATAACAGCTTGTTTTTTTCCTTTAGCGATATAGTAAACACGTTGCTTATCAATTTCAGGAGATTTTCTTTTCCAATAATCCCTTTGATAGTACGGATCGGTAAAATAAATTCCCCCTTCGGCATCCAGCCAGATATCATTCGGGCCATTCACTTTTTTGCCCTTGAAATCATTGAATAAAACAGTAATCTTTTTGTTTTTATCAATAGACCAAATTTGGTTATTTTCATCAGCGCATACAATCAAATTACCTTTTTTATCAAAGTATGTTCCATTTGCCCTCCCCGATTTATCCATATAAATACTCAGTTTTCCATCAATATCATATTTCCAGATTTTATCATTTGGCTGATCGGTAAAGAATATGTTTCCTTGCTGATCAACTGATGCACCCTCAGTAAATTTAAATTGAGAAGAAATGAGTTTCAAACTATCCTGAACGAAGATTGGATTTGCTGACTGGGCAAAAGAAAATGAGGAGAACGAAATTAAAATCGAAAGCAGGAAATACTTTTTCATAGGTTGATATTTGGTTGGCAAAGTGCCGATTTATCTAATAAGATTGCTTCGTGCCTCGCAATGACGAGTGTAATAAGTACTACTAACTTACCCTTTTCCCTTTCAGCAACATGTTCAACGCATCATTTAGCGTTCCTGCCTTTTGCACTTCACCCTCATTTACAAAGTAAATTTCATCCGCATTTTCGATGGTATTCAGTCGATGGGCGATAATAACCAATGTAGTTTCTTTTGAAAGCTTATTCAGAATACTGCCCAACAACTGTTCGGTTATGGTATCAATATTGGCTGTTGCCTCATCTAAAATCAACAATTCAGGATTGCGTAAAACTGCCCGCATAAAAGCAATTAACTGTTTTTGCCCTAAACTAATGCTATCGGCGCCCGAAGTAATCGGTGTATTCAATCCCTCATCAAATATGGCTAAAAGTGCGTCGAGGTTTGCATCCTGAATAATCTTTTTTAGTTCTTCATCGCTTACATCTTTATACTGGCTATTGCCATAAAGAATATTATCCTTTACTGTTCCGGTAAATAAAAATGGTTCTTGCAAAATGAAGCCGATTTTTTGTGTCCGTTCTTCCGCAGTAAACGAACGAATATCTTTTCCATTAAGTAAAACCGTTCCTTTAGTTGCATCGTATAAACGAGCAATTAATGATGCAGTGGTGGTTTTACCTCCTCCTGTTGGACCAATGAGTGCATAAGTTTTACCTTTTTCGAATTTCAAATTGATGTTATGCAGAATTTCTTTCGAATCATCATAAGAGAAATGAACATTTTTAAACTCTAATAAAGCATCAGAAGTAACAGTATGATTGCCATCAA
>SEDB01000004.1 GCA_004210715.1 Pedobacter sp. | reverse complement strand
TTTAAAATACCTTCTGCTTATTTAAAGCGTGAGGTTGAAATAGATATTTATGCACCTGAAGGTATTTTGGGTAATGAAAAAATAGAACTTCTTTTATTAAATGATGGTCAGGATGTGGCGAAGATGGATTTCGCTAAAATTCTGCAGGATGCGCATCATAATAAAAGGAACCACCGTCTAATTGTTATTGCCATTAAAGCGTCTGAAGATCGGTTAATGGAATATGGTGTAGCCGGTGTTCCTGATTTTAAAGGCCGTGGAGCGAAAGCTGATTTGTATGCTGATTTCGTGATCAAAGAGCTTTTGCCCTTTGTGAAAAAGAAAATCGCGATGCCGATCACAGGCAAGGTTGCTTTTGCAGGTTTTTCGTTGGGCGGTTTATCTGCCTTTGATATCGCCTGGAATAATCCTTCTGTTTTTGATGCTATTGGAGTTTTCTCCGGTGCTTTTTGGTGGCGTAAAAAAGATTTAGCTGATGGTTATACCGACGCGGATAGAATTATGCATGCCCTTATCGATTCCACTTCGACAAAACCAGATATGAAATTCTGGTTGATGACCGGAACAGATGATGAGAAGGCCGATCGGAATAAAAATTTAATTATCGATTCAATAGATGATACTATTGATGTGATAAAGGGCTTGATGAACAAAGGTTACAAACGACCAGAAAATATTTTTTATTATGAGAAAGTTGGAGGCAAACATGATGTGCCGACTTGGGAAAGTGTAATGCCAGCATTTCTGGATTGGGCTTTTGAGGTATAACTATTTGTATTTTTGAAAAATGGGTGTATCGAAAATTGTCCATAAACACGCTTTTTGATCACTTGCTTTTAATGCACCGTTGGCCCAAGTGTTGCAGGTTTTAAAAATACTGTAACTTCCTTTTGCTTCATAAAATGCATCGGCTATATCATAGCGGATACCTGTTTTTATGCTTATAAAATGTCCATCAGGATTTGTAGTAAAGCTATCGGAAATGTATTTGATGAGGTTTTTGTATTGCGCAACACTGACGTATATTTTCTTGCAATTTTCATCTTCGGCCATGTTTTTATAATATGTGGTATGCATGGCAGAAGTATTTAAGCCCGAAATCGCTCTCAAGCCAGTGCTAATTTTTAGATCTGAAAACTCTGGCGTCTCCAGATAGAATTTTTTGTCTCCCCAACCAAAGGCCAAGTAGTTGTAGCTGCTATCTGCTGCTAAAGTATGGTTGTGCTTTATTTCCTTGGTCCAATTTTGCAAAGGGTTATTTGCTGGCACCACAATATCGGTGTGAATCCCATTTGTCATGATGTAAATGGCAATTTCTTTTGTATGAGAAGTATTATGGTTTACTGAGATTTTTGATAAGCAAAAAGCAGCCAAAAAGTATAAAGCAATTAACGATAGAAACAACACTGTAAACCTCGCCGCATATTTTAGAAACCTTTTGCTCATCAATATTAATACGGAAACACCAGTCAGGGTAACCCATAATTTAATCGATTTTTTTGATGCCCACATTGAGAAAGATGATTTTTTGAAGCTGTTGTAATGTGATAACTTCACGGCATGATTAAAGGATTGTTTGAAACGCATTTATATGTAGTAGATTTAGAAAGATCTATAGATTTTTATACAAACACGCTTGGCTTAACACAATGTTATTATGATGAAGGCCGAGGGGCTGCATTTTTCTGGGTAGGTAAACCAAAAGAATATATGCTGGGCATTTGGGAGAAACCCAAAGAGGAGGTTGACATCAGGCATTTTGCCTTTAGGTGTGAGTTGGAGGATATTCTTGATCAATCAGTCGGCTTTCTTAAATCGAAAGGATTAAAACCTTATAATTTTCTGAAAGATGGCAGCGATCAGCCGATGGTTTTTGCATGGATGCCCGCATTGGCTGTTTACTTTCACGATCCTGATGGACATGTTTTAGAATTTATTGCCATTTTGGAGGGGGAGGCAAAACCAGAGTTAGGCGTAATTGCGTACCCAGAATGGTTGAATAAAGTGAATTAATTTATCTTTTTGGATAAGAATTAAACCAATTGCTTCCCCTTGACCGGGCTAAATCATAAGTAATTGATCTTATTGATTTTTTTACTACAGTCATTGCTGCCGGATTTAAAGTGAGCTGATTTAGCCTTACGAAGAGTTTAGAAAATTTGTAAAGATCTGCTGCATCAAAAGCGCCATTTAATGCATTGCGGTAAGTGAGCACAAAGCAAGGCGATGGATTAAAAGGAGATTTAGCCGCATAGTTTAGGTATAAAACCCGATCGGCTTCTTGAATAGCATTTACAAATTGTATACTTTGATCATTTTTGAAAGATTGCTTAATGCTTAACGCGATATCTTTTGGTACTTTAAGCAATACAGCAAACCGCTGATTGGTGATGTAACTAGAAATTTTGTTTCCTTCTCCATCTATTCCGAACGATAAAAATGTTGGGCTTTTTAAATCATTAAGCCAATTAAAATAGTCGACATACGTTTTCTTCTTGCTGAGGGGCAAAATTTCTTTATTGAAATGGTTTAAAAAAACGGGCGTGGTTACATTTACAGTTTCAATATAAACTTTCAAAATCGGGTTAGAGGTTTTGTAAGCATCAGAAAGTAAAAAGGTATCTCCAATTTTAATTTTTGCTGCCGGTGCGAATGTTGCAATGGCGCTATCTCTGTAAATTCTAATGATGATAATTTTGGTATTTGAGTTAGCTAAAATATTTCCGTTTGCAAACCCATCACAATAGCCACCATCAAGCGTAATGGAATTGTTTTTCACACGAATACAGTTTGCCGCAATTGGTTTTGCTGCGGCTTGTAATGGCAAACCGATCAGGTTGGTTACATTTCTATTCTCATCATAATGATAGGTGGGTTTTTGTTTAAACTTTTGGTAATTGCCAATCTCGCTGCTGATGTTTTCCAAAAGCTTTGTTAGCGGAATATCTGTGGCACTTTTTTCATAGCTGCTTAAAATTGCCTTGGTTAATGCGCCATGCGGAACACCGGATTCGTCCCATATTTCACTTGCTTTTTCATCGTCCATACAAGCTGAAATGGCTGCGAAATTTGAGTTTTTAGTTTCCGATGGACGAGGAATAACTTCTTTGTCAACAATTACAGGCATCACGTTTAAATTTACAGCCCGGTCTATGTTGTTAAGATCATTGATGTCCAACGATTTTAAAGTTGAAGTATCGCTCACCGCATCATCGATATAGGGGTTTTGCTGCAGCAATTCTGAGTTAAGTGTCATAGACATTTTCCCGCTGTAGCAGCAATCAAATATGGCGGTAAGGATCACTTTTTTAGCAACAAATTGATTGAAAATTTTTTTCAGGGTATTGTCTTTAACCAAACAATTAAAATCAGCAGCATATAAATCGCTCATGACGAGAGATTGATTATAGCCTTTTTTTACAGGATCATTGATCAACGCCACATTGTCCACATAAATTCCATGTCCGCTAAAGTAAAAAAACACCGCGTCTCCGGCTTTACTTTTAGCTAACACCTCCAGCAGCGTATTCATTAATGGAGTTTGACTCGCCTTTTCATTGAGCAAAATATTGATGTTTTTCTGATCGAAACCAAATCGGTTTCTGAGCAATGATTTCATACTCAAAGCATCATTTACACATCCCTTTAAAGATTGAGGACTTTTCTCCGTTGGAGAGCTGTAATAATCATTGATGCCCACCAAAACCGCGTATTTATTTTGCCCAAAAATGTTAAGCGACAAAAGTAAAAACAGACAAAAAAATATTATTGTGGATGATTTGTGCATCTGAATGCGATTTTATGTTAAATTTAAACTTTAAATCCCTCATAATGAAATTTTTAGCGCTCATCTGTGTCGTGTTATTTACAACATTCACAGCATCTGCTCAGAAAAAAGTAATCGATAGTTTATATAAGGATTTATCCTACAAAAAAACCGATACTGATAAAGCCATCACGCTTTATAACCTGAGCTACTATTACATCAATTTCAAGCCAGATTCGGCCATGTTTCTGGCTAAAGAAGCGTATGATTTATCGAAAAAAAGGAAGTTTTTAAGGGGAGAATCGTGGGCACTGAGCAACATGGCAAATGCTTTCCATGCTTTGCATAATTATCCGAAAGCGATTGAATATTATATTGAGCAGTTAAAAATTGAGGAGAAAAGGGGTATTCCGGAAAATATTGGGAGCACTTATTTAAGTATGGCATTGGTTTACAACAGTGAAAAAGATGTTAAAAAAGCTTTAGGTTATGCTTTTAGGGCCGATTCAATTGCTAAAGCAAACAAACTTCCTGAACTGGCTTTGTTTGCTAAACTAAATATTGGCGATATTTATGAAAAGGCAAATCAACTGAGTTCGGCAATGGTTTATACGCACAACGCCTACGAACTTTCGCTGCTTCAAAAGAACGATCAGATTACTGGTGTAGCTTTAAATAACCTGGGCAATATTTACCTGAAACAGGTTGACTATTTGAAGGCTTACGACTACTACAAAAAAAGTATTCCATACCTGAAAGGAACAGAAGATTTTAATAACCTGGCTGAATGTTATGTGGGCATTGCAAAAGTTTTTAAGGCGCAATCCAAACCAGATTCGGCCATTTTTTATGCAAAACAGGCTTATAAACTAGCCAACGACAACGAGTTTTTTGCCAAAGCGGTTGATGCCAGTGCGCTTTTATCAAGGGTTTACAAAAGCCAGTTTAATATTGATAGTGCCTTTGCTTACCAGGAAGTAATGCTAAAACTCACGGATTCTATTGATAATAAGGAAAGAGCAAAAGAGGTGCAAAGTATTACCATTGCGGAAGAACTTCGGCAAAAGGAAATTATTGAAGCCAAAGCTAAGGAAGCTGAAGACAGGAGGCAGAAACTCCAGTTGCTTGCTATTGGCATTATGATCCCGATTTTCTTTTTGGTGAGTGTTTTTTTAAGCCGCCGAAAAGTAAGCAAAAGAGTGATCGAGTTTTCTGGAATTATTTCACTGTTGATGCTGTTTGAATACCTCACGTTATTTATTCATCCTTTTGTTGCTGAAAAATCACATCATTCGCCATTTATAGAGATTGTTGTTTTTGTGATTATTGCGGCGCTACTCACCCCAACACACCACAAAGTGGAACATTGGCTGATTAATAAACTAAGCAAAATCCGCGAACATCATTTACAAATGCGGCAAAAAGAGATTGATGAGCTAGAAAAGGATGAATAACTGATGGTCGGCTAATGTTTTGGTGGTGGAGCAAGTGTTCCTTTTCCTCCGGTATCGGTAGTGTCCGTCATTTTAGAGGTAATCACTTTTGATGTGTCAGTGGATAAGGTATCTGTTACAATGGTATCGGATGCTGTGGTATCAGCAGTTTCTGCTTTTTTCTCGCTATTGCAGCTTTGTAGCGAAATGCCACCAAGCAGGGCAACCATGAAGGTGCCGGTTAAAAGGATTTTTTTCATGTTGTTTAAGTTTGATTTAAATTGAAGTTACAAATTAATTTTATAAGGTGTTGAAATTCATTTTGTTAAATATTTATTTTAACGCTCAATAGTTTTCGGTCGACAGATAATTACCACATTATTTTTCAAGAGAATCTGCAGTTTGTACGGCAAAGGATGTTGCTTACACAAGCCTTTTTGAGCTAAACCCGATGGCAACGGCAGCCCGGTCCCGATATTATATCGGGCTATGCGGGCTAAAGTGAACAGCGGGACGGAACCTGATCTAAGTATACTATCTTTGCGCCAAATTTATAGGCGCATTTTATGCAAAAGATTAGAAATATAGCTATTATAGCACACGTTGACCACGGTAAAACCACATTGGTTGATAAAATTTTACACTCTTGTTCTGTTTTTCGTGATAACGAACAAAAAGGAGAGTTGATATTAGACAATAATGATTTAGAGCGTGAACGTGGGATCACAATCGTTTCTAAAAATGTATCGGTACAATACAAAGACGTAAAAATCAACATTATCGATACACCTGGTCACGCGGATTTCGGCGGTGAGGTAGAGCGTGTATTAAAAATGGCTGATGGTGTACTTTTACTTTGCGATGCTTTTGAAGGTGCAATGCCTCAAACACGTTTCGTAACGCAAAAAGCTTTGGCATTAGGTTTAAAACCAATTGTGGTTGTAAACAAAGTGGATAAAGAAAACTGTCGCCCGGAAGAGGTTTACGAGCAAATTTTCGAATTGTTCTTTAACCTTGAGGCAACTGAAGATCAATTGGATTTCCCAGTAATTTACGGTTCATCTAAACAAGGATGGATGAGTACTGATTGGCAAAAACCAACTACAGATATTTTCGCATTATTAGATGCTGTTGTGGCTAACATTCCACCTGCACCAATTAACGACGGTACGCTACAAATGCAAATTACTTCGTTAGATTATTCGTCTTTCGTAGGTCGTATTGCAATCGGTCGTGTTCACCGTGGTACTATTAAAGAAAACCAACCGGTGACTTTAATCAAACGTGATGGCAAAATCGTTAAAACAAGAGTAAAAGAACTTTATACATTCGAAGGTTTAGGAAAAATTCGTACTCAAGAAGTAAGTTCTGGTGATATTTGTGCAGTTGTAGGTATTGATGGTTTTGACATTGGCGATACAATCGCTGATTTTGATGCACCAGAGCAATTGCCAGTAATCAGCATCGATGAGCCAACAATGAACATGTTGTTTACCATTAACAACTCTCCATTCTTCGGTAAAGAAGGTAAATTAGTTACTTCTCAACGTATCAAAGATCGTTTGATGAAAGAAATGGAAAAAAATCTTGCCCTTAAAGTTGTTGAAACTCAAGGTGCAGATTCATGGTTGGTTTACGGTCGTGGTATTCTCCATTTATCAGTATTGATCGAAACCATGCGTCGTGAAGGTTATGAGTTACAGGTTGGTCAGCCGCAGGTTATCGTTAAAGAAATCGATGGTAAAAAACATGAGCCAGTTGAAACTTTAATTGTTGATGTTCCTGCAGAAGTTTCTGGTAAAGTAATCGAATTGGTAACTCAGCGCAAAGGTGAGTTGTTAATTATGGAGCCAAAAGGCGATTTACAGCATTTAGAATTCGAAATCCCATCTCGTGGTATTATCGGTTTACGTAACAATGTACTAACTGCTACTGCTGGTGAGGCGATTATGGCACACCGTTTCAAAGCTTATGAGCCTTGGAAAGGTACAATTCCTGGTCGTTTAAATGGTGTATTAATTTCTATGGATAAGGGTACAACTACCGCATATTCTATTGATAAATTACAGGATAGAGGTCGTTTCTTTGTAGATCCAGGAACTGATATTTATGAAGGACAGATTTTAGGAGAGCACATTCGCGATAACGATTTAGTAATCAATATCGTTAAAGGAAAAGCATTAACCAACATGCGTGCTTCTGGTACAGATGATAATGCTCGTATTGCACCTGCAATTAAATTTTCTTTAGAGGAATCTATGGAATATATCCAGGCTGATGAATATATCGAGGTTACACCGCAAAGCATGCGTTTACGTAAAATTCTTTTAACAGAGCAACAACGTAAAAATAACGGTAGATAATAGCCCCACCAAAATCCTCCCCAGAAGGAGGACTTTGTCATAAATCCCCACAAGGAGATTAAAATATCAAAGCCCATTTCTTAATTGAGATGGGCTTTTTAATTATTAGCCCCATCTAAATCCTCTCAGCATTGAAAACTTTAAATTATATCGCTTATTTATTCTGTCTATTATTTTCCTCTCTTCCGGAGAGAGATCGTTATTGATTTGGACACCGTAGAAACATTAACAGGGTGAGGCTTTTTTTTTCGAAAGCATTGCCTTTTGTTCTTTTTAAAGAAAGGCCTTTTTTCCGCTTAATCTTTTTGTTACATTACCGAAATTCGAAAGTTTGGATCACAAAAAGGATATCGCTGCAATAAGGTTTAATAAAATAAAATTGTGCTATTAACAAAGCTTCCTTACCAAATAGAGTAAAAAATCAATCGCTCGATTGATTTTCTGTCATACAATTTTCAAACAACCTCACGGAATAAAAAACAAACAATTCCGTGGCAGTTGATTTTTGATTCGACACTAATTTTGTCAGAAATAAACTAATCAAGCCCATATTATGATTAATAAGAGCCTATCCTTTTTAGGGATATTTTTATTAAACGCACTTTCTCTTTTGCCACTATTTCTACTTTATAGATTAGCTGATGCTTTTTATTTATTAATCTTTTACGTTGTTAAATATCGTAGGAAAGTGGTGAAGGAGAATTTATACAATGCCTTTCCTAATAAAAGTGCTGCGGAGCTTAATACCATCGAGAAAGAATATTATAAGTTTCTTTCATCCTTATTTGTCGAGATCATTAAAATGAAAAGCATCTCGAAAAAAGAACTTAATAAAAGAGTAAAATTTAAGAATGCTGATTTAGTCGAAGCTTATCTGCAAAACAAAGAAAGTGTGCTTTTCTGCGCATCGCATTACGGTAATTACGAGTGGGTTTGCATGGCCATTGGCCTTAATTTTTCTGGTCAGCATTATCCAATTTATAAACCGTTAAGCAGCGAAGCTTTCGATCATTGGTTTTTTAAAATGAGGAGCAAATTTGGTAATAATATGGTGGCCATGCGCCAAACCTTACGTGCCATTCAGGCCAGCAAAAACTCGGCAAGCATGTTCACTTTTGGAAGTGATCAAGCTCCCTCAAAAGAAGAATCAATTTATTGGACTAACTTTTTAAATCAGGAAACCTCCGTTCAATTAGGGATAGAGAAAATTGCAAAGAAAACAAACCGTCCGGTTTTTTACTTAAAAATTAACTACTTGAAGAGAGGATATTACGAAGTTGATTGTGTTCCGATTTGCTTACATCCCGATCAAACTCAGGAATTTGAAATTACAGAGGCGCATACCCATTTTCTGGAGGAAATGATTGAAGATAAACCAGCTTATTGGTTATGGAGTCATCGTAGGTGGAAATATAAACCTGGCAATAAGGCGAACAAAACTACTGAAAACAACAGTGGTGTTCCGGCTAATTGCGCTTAGTTTTTCGGTTGCATTAGGATTTCATTTCTTGTTTTTTTAAATACTACGCCAAGCTAAAAATTTTATATTTGCCGTAGTAATTAACCCCAATGAAAGTTGTAAAAACAATACTGCGCTATCTTTTCATTTTTATCGTTTTATTTTTTGCAGGCTTATTTGTTTGGCAGCCTTACCTCAAGCGGGTTTTATGGTATCGCACTCCAGATGCAGTTACATACAAGGCTTTTCCGCAAGCTGTAATATATAAAAGCGATTCTGCTTTTCATTTTATTCGATCGGGGAAAATGAGAAATGATCTTGATACATTAAAAGTTCGTGATGGACTTAATCAATACATTACTTTTTCTGAATATTTTAAAAACGGGAAGTTAAATGCTTTCATTGTAATTCGAAATGATACTGTTTTGTACGAAAAGTATAAAGGTGGTTATGCAGATAGTACATTAACCACTATATTTTCAGGTGCAAAAAGTATGGTTTCGATAATGATTGGCCAGGCTTTAGCAGCTGGAAATATGAGAAGCTTAAACGATAAAATAACTGATTATATCCCGGAATTAAAATCTAACCCTGCTTTTGAAAATATCACCCTGAAAAATCTTCTCGAAATGAAATCTGGATTGGAATTTCAGGATGCATTGGGTGGAATTTTGAAAGCGTTTTTATCAGACGAAGCTAAGTACTATTACACGCATGATATGAAAGCCGAGCTTATGAAAGTTAAGCTGGTTAATCAACCTGGCACCGTGTGGAAATACAAAAGCATAGACCCTATATTATTGGGTTGGGTAGTGGAAAAGGCCACAGGTAAGTCAGTTGCTCAGTTTTTTGAAGAAAATACTTGGCGTAAAATCGGGGCAGAATATAATGCCTCGTTTGGATTGGATCATGCTGATGGCTTGGCAAACACTGCCAGCAGATTTCAGGTTACTGCCATAGATTTAGCTAAAATTGGCCGGTTATATCTAAATAATGGAAGTTATAATAACAATCAAGTTGTTCCGGAAAATTGGGTAAAACAATCTATCGGTATCGGCAATGAAAAGCCAGCATCAGCAAAGGGTTGGCAAAAATCCGCTCATCATTATCTCTGGTGGATTCCTCAAGCTGGCGATAACGGAGATTACGCTGCGGAGGGAATGTTAGGTCAAAGGCTTTATATAAATCCTAAAACTAATACTATTATTGTTCAATTCGCTGATCATGGCGCAGGCGATTACCCGTATCGCAAAATAAGTAGGTACTTAGCTGGATTGCCTTTTAGTTATCCGAAAGGTAATTAACCGCAAAGTACGTGAAGAATATTTGCAACGCACACAAATCTAAAAGATAAGCTTGGAGTTCTTTGCGCTTGCCTTAAATTCTTTGCAGGTAAATTTTTAAATACTACATTGCCTATCAATGGAAAACGAAGACGTAAAAATTCTTAAAAAGAAACCAATTTTTCCGGTAACACCAGCTTTGCAAAAGTACTTGCGAACTTATCAGCGTGAGGCTAAATTGCCAATTGGCTACAATGATTTGATGCAATTTAATGAGGCCTTCCCTTTAATGGATAAGTTTGGTAAAGATTCACTTTGGGAGGGGCCGATTTATGCCCAAGATCTGATTGAAACCTTACATAACGGTTTAAAGGAAATATATGCCAACTTGAAAGCATCGGGGAATCTTCGCATTGTGGAACATAAATACATTGATAAAATTGAATATTGCACCTTCGGAAATACACATCCTTTTCGGATTAGAATTGTCAATCGCTTAAATGATGTTTACGATTATTTCTACATTAAAAAAGCAGATGCTTCCCGAATTTATGGCCTGGAAATGGAAGAAATTCTCTCTCCAAATCAGGTGAATTATTTGGTTGATGGCGATACTTTAGTGGAAGAACACATTGCAGGAATACCAGGAGATGTTTTCACAAAGGGGCAACTTTATACGCCAGAGTTTAATCCAACTCGTATTGCAAAAGAATTTGTCAAGTTTAATGAACGCTGCCTAATTATGCTTTTAGGCGATATGAGAGCTTATAATTTCGTAGTGCAGATTACGCCAGATTTTGACGATATTCAGTTCCGAATCCGGGCGATAGATTTTGATCAGCAGTTTTATGAGGGGAACTTAAAAGTTTATTTACCTCAGTTTTTTAAAGAGAATTTGCCTTATGTGAAAATGAGCATGGAGCAATTAACCGAAAAAACAGTTCTTCAATATCAGCAGGAAGAACGTTCGTCAATTGTTCATCGTGTTCGGAGCGAACGCCATCGTTTAACTGATCTTCGAGATGTTTCCAATAAAGAAGAATTAACCACTCCAGAAAATATTGCCATTTTAAAACAAAGTATGAGCGAATATTTTAAGGATACGAACTATTTAAGGTGCAAAAACATGACTGATATTATTGAACTGAATATCAAGAATATCATCCGGCAGGTTAAGTTATAAAACTAAAGCGGCTAGTAGATACCAGCCGCTTATTGAGTGAATCTAGAAAGAGCGTCCAAAACGTTTAAGCGTGTTGTCCCTCATGTACTCCCTCTGCAAATTCCTCCACAATTTTATCATTAAAGGCAGGTAAATCTTTTGGTGTTCTGCTGGTTACCAAACCTTGATCTACCACTACTTCTTCATCACTCCAAATGGCGCCT
This sequence comes from Pedobacter sp., assembly GCA_004210715.1. GTDB lineage: Bacteria > Bacteroidota > Bacteroidia > Sphingobacteriales > Sphingobacteriaceae > Pedobacter. Next base: position 21,549 of record SEDB01000004.1, on the reverse strand, counting down.
GCATTAATTAAATCTTTGGAAATATTTTTAACTGAAGTTAATTTTCTGCCTTGCACAACGTCAGCGTTAATTAAAGTTTGTGGTCCGTGGCAAATGGCTGCAACAGGTTTTCCATCCGCGAAAAAGGATTTTACAAATGCAATGGCATCCTCATTTACACGCAACTGATCTGGATTAATTACGCCTCCTGGTAAAAGTAAGCCATTATAATCGTCGGCATTAGCTTCAGAAATTGTTTTATCTACATCAACTTCTATCGACCAATGGTCGTGATCCCAAGCTTTAATTTTTCCACTTTTCGAGGAGATGATGTGAACGGTTGCGCCCTCTTCTTTTAACCTTTTTACTGGTTCAGTTAATTCTACCTCTTCAAATCCGCTTTCTGAAAGAACAGCAATAGTGCGGTTACTTAATTGTCCCATAATCTTTTTCTGTTTTTAATAAGTATATGATTAAAGACAGCGTTTATGGAAAATTTGTTTTTAGAAAATTGATTATCGAATTACTTCATCCTACCGTCATGCTGAATTTAGTTCAGCATCTTAATGCGATAGAGATCCTGAAATGAGTTCAGGATGACGGACAAATCCTTTTACAATGCGTTTTAGTCGAAAGAGACAGATTAGAATTTTCTAATCATTCGTCCTTTTATGCTTAACAAAATAAAAAGCCAAATTACCTGCAATAATCACATGGTTGAAGATATTTGGAATTAAACCGTAATATTTAGTGAAGATCTTAAACCTCTCTTTTAAGCTTTCGCGATGTTTTTTCTTGCTCATTCCACCAACCAAATACTTGGCCACATAACGCCGAACGTTAACAATGCTCGAAGCTTTTTTAGCGGCCTTGATAATCCAATCTATATCTGAACTGTATTTGTAACTCAAATCATAAGGTGTAATAATACTCCTGCGGATATAAATCGCCTGATGGCTAATGCTCATGCCATACTTAAAACTTTTCCAGTCGAATTCATCGGGCGCTTCGTGTCTTCTACGCCCCAGACTTTCCCAATTGTCATTATACATCTCTGTTTCGCCATAGTAAATGTCGGCTCCTGGAACAGATTCGAAAATATCTTCAACGGTTGTTTCATCGTAGATTTCATCGCCCGAATTCATAAACAAAACATAATCGCCGGTAGCCAAAGCTAAACCTTTGTTCATGGCATCATAAATGCCATTATCAGGTTCTGATACAATTTTAGAAATGCTACTTTTATGCTTTTCGATAACTTCTAAAGTGCCATCAGTTGATTTTCCATCGATAATAATGTATTCGATTTTTTTATAGGTTTGTTTGAGCACAGAGTTAATCGTTCGCTCAATATCTCGAACGTTATTGTATACGATGGTAATGACGGTTAGTTTAGGCATGCTAATCCATTAGTTTTTTTAAGGTTTCTACATCGGGTAAAACACCTTTGTATGCTGCCGGTAAAACACTGCTTGTTTTATAAGTCGAAACGCCCATTGCTTTATTAAAATCTCTAAATGAAAATTCAACTACTTTGTTTTTCTTTTCCTTACAAAGAATAATGCCAATTGATGGTTGTTCATGTGGTTGCTTTACATATTCATCTAAAGCTGATAAATAAAAATTCATTTTGCCCATATATTCGGGCTTAAATTTACCAGTTTTGAGCTCGAAAACTACCAAGCATTGTAAGCGACGATTAAAAAACAAGAGGTCTAAAAAGTATTCTTCATCTTCTACAATTAACCTAAATTGATTGCCAATAAAGGCAAAATCAGATCCTAAAGACATTAAGAATTTCTTAATGTTCTGAACGATTTCACTTTCTAAAACCCGTTCATCTTTATCATCAACATCTTCGATATTGATAAAATCTAACAGGTATTCATCTTTAAATGATTGTAAGGCTTTTTGCCTTATTTCATCATTGGTAATTGTTTTTGAAAAATTATTGGGTAGGCTGCCTGTTTTTTGAAAAGTTTGATTGTTCAAATGATTTTTAAGAGTGCTTAAACTCCAAAATTCTGTAGCGGTTTTTTGAATATAAAAAATCCTTTCTTCTATCTTTTGAGTTCCTTGTATAATTTCTAAATGATGTGAAAAGCTCAAGCCAAAAAAGATTTTTTCCAATTGGACCGACAGTGTCGGTCCAAATGTAATGTCTTCTAAGTCAATTACTTGTAATTGGACCGACACTGTTGGCCCAATTAGAGAATGTTCTTTCCAAGACTCAAAAAAGAGTCTCATCCGTTTCATATTGGTTGCCGAAAAACCTCTTAAACCTGGAAGCTCAACTTGTAAATCGGCTGAAAGATTTTCAATGACTTTTGCACCCCATTTTTCCTCTTCAATTTTGTGTGAAATGAATTTCCCTACAGCAAAATAAAGGGTTAAAAGTTCTTTATTAACCAGAGCAGCGGCCCGATAACGGCTCTGTAAAATTGCCGATTTTAAGGCTTTGATATTATCGAGATGGCTTTTAGATAGTTCCATGTTATTTCGGCTGCAAATCAATCAAGGTTTCATACAAATGAATATGCTCCGCCGCAATTACTTCTTCCGAGAAATCGGTTAAAATACTTAATCTGGCTGCTTTTTGTACCTCCTCTTTATTTGGACGATGATACAACCACTCAATTCCATTGGCTAAATCTTCAGCATTTTCATATTCAGCCAAATAACCATTTTGCATGTGCTTCACCATATCGGGAATGCCGCCTGTAGTAAATGCAATAACAGGCGTAGCGCAGGCTAAACTTTCCATTACTGTATTGGGTAAATTATCTTCTAATGATGGCGTGATAAAAGCATCTGCAGCTGAATAACATTTTGCCAAATGATCATCTTTATTAATTGTACCAAGGAATGTGGTTTTGAAAGGGAACGCTGGCATTTCGGCATTTTCTTTATTGCCAAAAATAACCAGTTCGATATTCTCTTTTTTAACTCCTGTTCTACGAGATAAAATTTCCAAAGCCTCAATTAAATAAGGTGTTCCTTTATGTTTATCATTTTTTGACGGCATAAAACCACTCATCAACACGAAATGATCAGGATTGATCTTCAATATTTTCTTGGCCTCGGCTTTTACATAAGGTTTAAAAATATTGGTTTCAATAGTATTTGGAATCACTGATGTTTTTCGTGTGCCCAACAAGCTGCTAAATTTAACCGATTTTGCCATCCAATTGCTTGGCGCCACAATGTGAAAGTTTAATTCGCCATAGGCTTTCTGTTTGCGTAACCAGGTTTTATGAGAGATGTCGTTATCGCCACTGAATTTTAAAATTGGGCAGTTGCCGCATTGCTGATGAAAATTCTCGCAACCGTAGCGTACATGGCAGCCACCAGTAAACGCATTGCTATCGTGGAAAGTCCACACAATTGGTTTTTCCAATTCATCAAGCTCTGCTAAAAATTTGGGCGTAAGAAAACCATGATTAACCCAGTGAAGATGGATGATATCGGCACTTTTAACTTCAGGATGGTTTTTAATTGATCGGCCAAACCATTGCAAACTGAAAGGCGTTTTAACCGATTTGCTTAGCCACTTAGCGTAATATCGCTCTGAAAGAATACTAAAAACAGCTTTACCTTTTTGAATCGGCGACTTGCTAAAAGTATCAATAGTTGGGTTTTGCCCAAATTTATAATACACCAAAACTTTTGAATCGATGCCACTTGCTTTTAGGGCATCGCTCAAGCGCAAACAGGCTCTTCCTGCTCCGCCATTTCCATCATAGGTATTTAGGTGTATTACTTTCAAATCAATCAAAAATACATTTATTGTTAAGAATATAAAATCTGTTGCGTAAATTCAGCTTCGAAAGCCCAAACAACCAAAAATCATGATCAAAATCCTGCTAAAATCGCTTGTAGCAATGGCGTTTTTTTTGCCTTGCCACTCATTTGCTCAAAATCAGACTTATTTTGCCTCATATCCAGCTTTAACGCCAGATGCACAAACAATAGTATTCAGTTATGATGGCGATATCTGGAAAGTTCCGGTAAAAGGAGGTGTTGCATCGCGGATTACGGCCATGCAAGGAGAAGAAATTAATCCCAAAGTGTCTCCTGATGGTAAATGGTTAGCATTTTCATCTAATCAGTTTGGAAATAACGATGTTTATGTGATGCCAATCAATGGAGGAGATATTAAGCAGCTTACTTTTAATGATGCATCTGATGAAATAGATAATTGGGGATGGGATTCTAAAACCATTTATTTTACCTCAGGCAGATACAATTCTTTTTCGAGCTATAAAGTTGGCATAAACGGTGGAACGGCAACTCGTTTATTCAACAATTATTTTAACACCACCCATCACATTGCTGAATCGCCAACAGGCGAATTATTTTTTAACGATACCTGGGAAAGCTACCGTTTTACTAATCGTAAACATTATAAAGGTGCATACAATCCGGATATTCAATCTTACAATCCTAAAACGAAAGCTTACAAACGTTATACAGATTATATTGGCAAGGATTTTTGGACAAGTGTTGATCAAAAAGGTAATGTGTTTTTTGTTTCGGATGAGGGAAATGATGAATATAACCTTTACACTTTCACTGGCGGAAAGAAAACAGGCTTAACAAATTTCGAAACTTCTATTAAACGTCCATTTGTTTCGGCAAACGGAACAACTGTAGTTTTTGAAAAAGACTATCAATTATATACTTACGATGTAACTTCGAAAAAAACTGAAAAAGTAAATATCAGTACTTCTAGAAATCAAGTTTTGAGTAAAGAACAAGAGTATGATGTTCGTGCTAATATCTCTGCTTTTGACGCCTCAACTGATGGTAAAAAGATTGCTTTTATTTCTCGTGGAGAAGTTTTTGTAAGCGATGCCGATGGAAAATTCATCCGCAAGATTACCAATAGTGGCGAACGTGCTATGGAATGTAAATGGCTTGCCGATAATAAAACCATACTGTTTAGTCAAACTGCAAATGGTTTTCAAAACTGGTTTACCATTACCGGCGACGGAAAAGGAACGGTTAAGCAACTTACAAAAGATAAGGCCAACAACCGTGATATCACCTTAAATAAATCCAAAACGATGGCCGTTTATTTAAGTGGTAGAAATGAGTTAAAATTAATGGATTTAAAAACCCTTGAAAGTAAAACATTAGTAACTGATGAGTTTTGGGCTTTTCAAAATTCTGCACCAAGTTTTTCTCCAAATGACGAATATGTGCTGTTCACAGTTTACAGAAACTTCGAGCAAGATTTGGTGGTGCATAATATTAAAGGCAATAAAACCATCAATTTAACCAATACAGGTGTAACGGAAACTGGTCCCTCTTGGTCGCCAGATGGAAAGTATATTTTCTTTACCAGTGCCCGTACAAAACCATCTTATCCAACAGGAATGTCAAGTGCACACATTTATCGCATGGCTTTAAATAATTATGATGAACCTTATCGCTCTGATAAGTTCGATGATTTATTTAAGGAAACTAAACCTGCGGAAGTAAAGCCAGTTGTGGTCATTACAAAAGATAAAAATGGTAAAGCAGATACTACTAAAAAGAAAATGGAGATAAAACCTACGCCAAAACCTGCCAATGTAATTACCATCAACACACAGGATATTTTGGATAGAATTGAGTTGGTTGGTCCTGCGTTTGGTGGGCAATATGGAACTGATGTTTTCGCAAAGGGCGATAAAACTTATGTTTTTTATGCTTCGAATCACGAGGGCGGTGCACCAGGATTATACCGTACTACTTTAGAACCATTTGAGGCCAATAAAACTGAAAAGGTTGCTGATGGCGGCGATTATAATATTGTTCAGGCTGGTGATAAATTCTTTGTGCTATCTCGTGGAGTGATCAATAAATATACTTTAGAGGGGAACAAGTTTGATAAAATTGATCATGGTTATAAATTTACCAGAAACCTCAACGCAGAATTTAACCAGATGTTTTACGAAACCTGGGTAGGCTTAGATGAAAATTTTTATGATGAAAAGTTTCACGGTGTGGATTGGGATAAGATGAGAACACGTTACGCTGCTTATTTGCCCTATGTAAATAACCGTAGTGATTTAAGAATTTTATTGAATGATATGTTGGGCGAGCTGAATTCATCGCACATGGGCTTTAATAGTTCGGGAGCAGAAGAAAAGAAAAGCCTAACTTATACTACAAATGAAACTGGAATTATTTTCGATAATGAGAATCCTTTAAAGGTTGACCGTATCGCGGCCAAAAGCAATGCTGCCCGTACGGGGACCAATATCTTGCCGGGCGATATTTTAACAGCAGTTAATGGAGTTAAGGTTGAGGAAAAAATTGATCGCGATTATTACTTCAGCAAACCATCATTGGATAAGGAAATGACTTTAACTTTTGATAGAAAAGGCAAGGAGATTTTTGTGAATATTCATCCAGAAAGTTCGGGTGTGTTACGTGGAAACCTTTATGATGAATGGGTTGCCAATAACCGTAAAAATGTAGATAAATGGGGGAATAACCGCATCGCGTACTCATACATGAAGAACATGGGGGGTAGCGAATTGGAAGTTTTCTTATTGGATATGGTTGCGCAAGAGGAAAACAAAGATGCCATCATTCTTGATTTACGTTACAACACTGGCGGAAATGTTCATGATGAGGTATTGAAATTCTTATCGCAGCGTCCGTACTTGCAATGGAAATACCGTGGAGGTAAGTTAGCACCACAAAGTAACTTTGGACCCGCTGTAAAACCTATTGTATTGTTAATTAATGAGCAATCGTTAAGTGATGCAGAAATGACTGCCGCAGGTTTTAAGCAATTAAAACTCGGTAAAATCATTGGAACTGAAACTTACCGCTGGATCATTTTTACTTCAGCAAAAGGTTTAGTTGATGGTTCCTCCTATAGATTACCATCTTGGGGTTGTTATACCATGGACGGTAAAAATCTCGAAAGCGAGGGTGTTAAGCCAGATATTTTTGTGAAAAATACTTTTGAGGATCGCCTGGAAGATAAAGACCCTCAATTGGAAAAAGCTGTTGCAGAGATATTGAAAGATTTGAAGTAAGGTTTATTGAAGACTATACCATTTGTCATTCTGAGCTTGTCGAAGAAGTTAATGTGTTTCGACAGGCTCAACATGACAATTTTTATAAATAATACACTGAATTTCCGTTTCTTTGGCGCTGGAATTATTTTAAAACATGGCAAATTTATTAACCGACAGAGCTTTTTGGGTAAATTATTGGGAAAGTAAAAAAGGACTTGCGGTTCAACTTCCATCAGACTATACTTTTCATGGTCAATTGGGAGAAATTGTGGCGCAGAACGATGTAAAGACTGCGATAGAATTAGGTGGCTTTCCTGGTTACTATGCTGTGTTTTTGAAAAAATACCTTAATCTGGATGTTACGCTTCTGGATTATTTCGTTCACCCTCCGGTAGTAAACGAGCTGCTCGAAAAGAATGGATTGAAAGAACAGGATATTCATATCATTGAGACAGATTTATTTAGTTATCAACCTGAAAAACAATACGATTTAGTGTTGAGTTGTGGTTTAATCGAACACTTTAACGATACTGCTGATATTATAAATCGCCACATTGCTTTTGTAAAACCTGGCGGAACATTGTTTATTACCTTGCCAAATTTTAAGGCTGTAAATGGCTGGTTCCAAAAAAACTTCGATAAAGAAAACTATGATAAGCACAACATCGATAGCATGAACCCAGCGTTGTTAAAATCAATTTGTGAGCAAGCTGGTTTAAAAGAAGTGAAATCAGGATATTTCGGTCGTTTCAGTGTCTGGTTGGAAAATGAAGATCAAAAATCAGCTGGTGTTCGTTTATTTAAGAAAGCAGTTTGGTTAACGGGCAAAATATTCACAAAAATTATCCCTTTCGAAAGTCAGGCATTATCTCCTTACATTATTTTGCAAGCAAAAAAATCACTGTAAAGAAAAATTCCTAAGGAATTTAAAGGATTACTTCGAGAAATATTGAGTTAATTTTTCCCTCACAAAACGTTTGATTCTCGAAACCATATTACCTTTTCTAGTGGTTAAAAAGCTTTTAATAGTTTGATAAGCTTTCTTGTTTTCCTCGATTATTTCAGGGAATTCTGTAATCGGTTTAGGGTTGATGATGACATTATAGATGTCGTTAATGCCAGAGTGTACACCTGTTCCGTCATGGCCAATATTATTTACTAATGATTGTGCAGGGTTTAAAGTTAAGCCACCTTTTAAAAAAATAGACGCATACCAACGGATTGCCCAACTGTTATTTTTACCTTTTTTAAACTCCTGCATTTGTTTCCAAAAATTCATCTTGTTCTCAATTGAAAATGCCGATTTTTTCTTTTTATCGAACTGTTTAATTAAGGTCTCAATATTAGGTTCGAAGTTTTTCCAGGCACGTCCCCATGTTGCCCATCCCCAGCTCGTGGCTGCTCTGTAGAAGAAAGATTGCGGTAAATTCTCATCTTTTAATGGGTACATGTAGGCGCCAACATGCATCACTTTTTCTTCGTTGCGATAAAGATGAAGTGCGTCGTTGAAATAAGTTAAGGTATGTGGAGAAGTGACTAAATCATCTTCAAAAACGATAACCTGATCATAGTCATTAATCAACTTTGTTACGCCCTCTATCACCGAATTGGCCAATCCTGCATTCGCTTTTCGCTCTACAACCTTAACTGATTTGAAGCCATCAACTTTATTAATAATGGCCCTAACCTCTGCAACTTTATCTTCATCCGTAGATGATTTTGCGCCATCAGAGAAAATAAACAGCCTGCTCTCACTAGCAAGATTGTTTTGTTGCAAAAACTTAATTGTCCGCTCCGTATGTTGCGGACGGTTGTAAACGAAAAGTGCTATAGGGGCAAGGTTTTGCATTGTTGTTGTTTTTTCGCATTTTTCCGACAAGTCATCCTGAATTTATTTCAAGATCAGTTGAGGAAGATCCTGAAATAAATTCAGGATGACGGCTTTAATAAATTATTTCCTATTAAAATATATGAAGATTTTGATCTGATTTCTTGGTTAAAACCGTGTAAGCATTTGCAAATTGCTCTTGTTTCTTTCTGCCCAACAAGTTGCCTAATGTTTTTTTGATTTTGAATTCCAGTTCTATCTTCAAGTTTTTCGCAAAGGTTTTAGGCGCTTTTCTATTTACAAATTCATTGAACTTGACGGTTTCAGGAGCGGTCATAGAAACCTTGTCTTCCAGAATTTCCAAGCCTTCGCTTTGCAACAAAAACCTTAACGATGTAGGTGTGTACATATTGATGTGACCATAATCCAGAAAATGTTTCATCCTGTTGTCTACCCCGAAACGGTAATCTTTTGGTACTTCGACCACAATATATTTAGCTACCCTTTTCAATTCGCGGAGTAAAATGCGTTCGTGTTCTACATGTTCCAAAACGTGTGCAAGAATAATTAAATCAAAGCTGTTGTCTGCGTATGGAATTTTATAGCCGTCAAAAGTTTGTGCTTCTTTAAGTCTGGTAAGCTTTCTATCGTTAATAATGTCAACACCACTTTGCGCAATTTCTAAAGCATAAAGCTCTGGTGCAAAATTCCAGTCATTTAAAAAATGTAATATGCTGCCATCGCCAGCACCAACCTCTAAAACTTTAGCAGGTTTAATACCTTTACAAACGTCTACGATGTTTTGAGCCTTGTATTTAGCACCAAGCATTCGCCAGGCCACATCACTATTGGTATAAAAATTATCGTAGGCAGTTTTGACTTCTTCGCTTAACATAAATAGATTTATTTGCGGTTAAATGCCTAAACAATTATCTGCCTTGTAGAAAACAGAAGTTGCTTTTTCATAGAATAAACCTGGAGAAATACCACTGAAACTAATTTCTTTAAAACCTTGCTCTTTCAATAAAATTCGGGCAGGGTCATAAACTTCACGCTCGCTATCATCAAGAACAATTACACCATTTGCAGTTAATGCATCAAGACAGTACTTGCAGCAGCGAACCCGATCACGACCATCAACAATAATGATGTCGAATTTTTTGCCTAATAGGATTGCCTTTTTAGCATATTCCCCATCACGTTGTAACTCACAAAAAATCATTTCTGCATTTGCAGGGCTTGTGCCTTTAACCTTGTCATACCAACTTTTATCGTGTTCTACAGAAGTTACCGAACCTGCTTTTTCAGCATAAAAAATGGTTGAGTTACCTGAGCCATATTCAAAGATATGTTGTGATTTGTTAATCCTATCTTTAATAAAATCGATAAAAGAATAAGTAACCCAAGGCAACGCTTTGCCGTTTCCATCTACAGCTTGCTTTTTATCGAAAGCCGTAAACCATCCAATGCTGTTTAGATAACCCTTGTGTCCGTATGATAATAGCGCCTTTAACCTGTTAGGCTTGGCAAGTAATGTAGCTAATGCTTTAAGTGTGCTCAACGTTTAAATATTTTTTGAAATGTTGTGATCAAAAATAACGATTTTAACATCATTATTCCTTGTTGATGAGTTTTAGGGATGAGTAAGATGAAAAATGTAGAAATAAAACATGCGATAAGCGTCGCAATAGAAGCACCTATGCCTGCGTATTTTGGAATCAGCCAGAGATTAAGTAAGATATTTACAATGGCTCCAGCCGCAGTTCGGTAAAAAGCAATTTTTGTATAACCTTCTGCAATCAGGTATTGTGAGCTTGCGCTTCCAAGAAACACGAATATGCCAGACCAAATATGAATTGAAAGCATTGCTCCAGCTCCATCAAATTTATTTGAATACAATAAATGGATAATGAAGTCTGCAGTGAAACTGATGAAAATTCCAACCGGTAAACAAATGTACACGAGCAAATCGTATAAGTTTCCTAATCTTTTATGGTAACGCTCCAGATCGGTTTTTCTTGCATTAATAAGTGCCGGGAAAACAGAGGTCACAATAGCAACAGGAATGAAATACCAGGCCTCGCTTAAATTCGCAGCAGCACTATAAATACCTACTGCTTTGCTGCCAACTTCCTTAAGCATAACTACATCTATCTTCATGTAAATGGAAACCATTACGGCAGACAGAATAAGTGGAGAAGATTGTTTTAATAATGATCTCGCTCTGCTTGAGTTAAAATTCCAACGGAAAATATTAAAACCCCGTTTTTGATATACTATGACTAAACCCAGCGCTAAAATAAATCCATCGAATACTAAAGCAAGAACAATGTAAATCAATGGGAATCCCAGATAAATTAAAATCAACTTAACAATAGCTGAGATTATTAAGCAAATATTTTGAACCTGAACGACATATTTGGATTGGACTTGAGATTGGAAATATGCATCGATTACATTAAAGGATTTGAAAAATGAGGCTAGTGCAAGTAAGCCCACCATGATCGTTAAAGGCTCACCTGGATTTTTAGATATTTTATGGCTGATATAATAGATAGCCATCGCAATGGGAATAGCTGCGGCATTTGTTATTATTCTTAACCACAGAGAAGTTCCCAGGATTTCATCTTTTTTAGCAGGTTCTTTTATAATCTCTCTGATGATAAAGGTGTCTAGTCCCAAAGCACCAATTGCAGCTAAAATTGCAACTAATGAAAGACCAAAGTTAAGGTCGCCGAATAAATCAGGGCCTAAATACCGGGCGATAAATAAGCCAACAACCAAGCTCAATATCTTTCCAAACATTAACCAACCTGTATTTTTTAAATACTTGTTAAATGCCTCCTCATCAAAACCTTTTATGGTTGGTAATTTCATTAGCGCAAAGATGTAAAAAAATGTGCGTTAATTATGTGAGCGGCGCACCTACGGCAATATCGCATCTGTGGCCAGGTTCGCCATGTTTTGGATTCAGTTTGGCGCCAGTTTGAATTTCAGGAGTTTTTGCTTCAGTTGGAAAAATTAAAGGTGTTTTGGTATCGGTTGCGTTTGTAGTTTGCACAGGTTTTGAATTTAAAGGCGCACCTACGGCAATATCACACCTGTGATTGGGTTCGCCATGTGGCGGATTCATTCCTTTTGCAACTTTTGTATTTACCGTTTGCGCAACCACTGGCTGTGATGAACTGGTTTGAGCGGCTTGCAAAGGTTTTGAATCTAGTGGTGCACCTACAGCAATATCACACCTGTGTCCAGGTTCGCCATGTTTAGGGTTTAACTTTTTGGCACCGATACTTGCAGATGCTGGTATAGTTGTGGCGGCCGGTTGTGTTGGAGTAATGTTTTGTTGTGGCTGAGGTACTGTAGTTTGATTTAGAGGCGCTCCCTCTGCCAAAGCACAAGTATGACCAGGTTGACCATGTTTCGGATTGAAAATTAATGTTTTAGCGGAAGCTTGCGTTGCGGGAACAACTGTTGTATTACTTTTTTGAAGTCCTTCTAATCCTGCAGGCGTTGAGATAACCGTTTGGCTAGCATCTTTTTTCTCGCCTTTGCATGAACAGAAAATAAATATTGCCAAGAGATAGATGAAATTCTTCATAAAGCGTGTCGTTTATTCAAAGATGAGAAAATAATTTTAACGCTGAAAACTGTCTTCTATCCTGATTAATTGTTTTAGATGATGTTTAAGGTGGATTTCAATAAAACGAAGCCATTGTTTAGCATTTAGATAACCCAGGCGAGGGTGTTTAGTCTTAATTTTTTTATCAGCTCCAGAGATAGATGGAAAGATATCTGCTAAAGATTGCTCAAATTCTAGAATAAAATCAAGGGCTTCGGCTTTGGTTATTTTTTTTACGCGGTCTACCATTCGTTTTGGCACTTTATATTTTTGTGCTGGCGGAAATGCGCCAAGAAACAGTATCACTTTAACCATAAAATGAGTAGGCTGATCTTCGCCTTTGCCATTAATGCAATTTTGCATCGCAATTAATGAGAGTAAACTTGCATCAAAAATATGCGAATAAACCTCGCTATAACTCCAGCCATCAATTGGTGGCGTAACCTGAAAAGTTTCTTCATTGTATTGAGAAAGTTTGGCTTTGTAGGCATCAACAATTTTATGTATAGAAGCTTTTACTTTGGCAGGAGTCATTTTATAAAGATAGAATAACAATTAGAATAGTTGTAAAAGTTCTTTCAGGTGTGTGATTTGATTTTTCACATCTGCAGGTTTTTCTTTCTCCAGTGGATTGAAGAAAATGGCTTCCATACCAAAGTTTAATGCGCCATAAATATCAGCTTCCAAACTATCGCCAATCATAATACTTTCTTCTTTTGATGCTTGTGCTTTATCCAGTGCATATTCGAAAATAATAGGGTTTGGCTTGTTCACGCCAACATCTTCAGAGATAATTACATTTTCAAAATATGGATTTAAGTTCGATAAATTCATTTTGGTTAATGTAGTTTCCTTAAATCCGTTAGAAATAATGTGCAGGGTATATTTTTGTTGAAGGTAAGTTAACACATCTTCTGCAGCTTCAAAAAGATTTGTTTTTGTTGGCGAAATACTTACGTAATCATCTTCAAACTGGTTTGGTACCGAATCTGGATGGATACCCAATTGAATAAATGTTTTACTGAAACGTTCTGCCCTCAAAAAATCTTTTGTGATTTTTCCCAAATGGTAATCTGCCCAAAGTTGATGGTTGTTCTCCGTGTATTTCAAAATGAAATCGGCACAAGAATTTAAGCCAAGCTCATTTAATTTATAGGTGTGATAAAGTTCATTAAGTGTTTCTTCGGCATTGCGATCGAAATCCCAAATGGTATGATCGAGGTCGAAAAAGATGTGTTTTTTCATTGGTAATGATTTTTACAAATGTAGGCTAATGTTCCAGATTTATAAGTAATCAGAGGTTTTGGAATTTAATTCTTCAATGAGCTCTTTGTCCATGTATTGATAATCATCTGGAATATCGAGGATAACAATTTCCTTATCTGTAATTTCTTCACTAAATTTTTCAGCCATCCTTTGCTTGTGTTTTTTCTCCATCACAAAAATAAGATCGGCCCAGATAATATATTTTGAATTTAGTTTAATTCTTGCAGAGGGTTCGGTGCCTGCCGAACGAACCTGATGTTCGGGATGGTTTTTATAGATGGTTTCAGCAGTAGCACTTCTCCATTTATTTCTACTGCAAACGAAAAGAATATTCATTAAGATTTTAGCTATTTACACTTTTTCACCATACGCTAAATCACCGGCATCGCCTAAACCCGGAACGATGTATGATTTGCTGGTCATTTCTTCATCGATAGCACCAAGCCATAGCTTTGCTTTAGGCAGGTTTGCCTTTACATGTGCTATACCTTCTGTGCTTGCAATGGCTGCTACAATATGCAGTTCGGCTATTTTATATCTGTTCATCAACTCTTTGCAACACATTACCATGCTTTGGCCTGTAGCCAGCATGGGGTCGGCCATAATCAAAACTTTTCCGTCTAAATCCGGCGAAGAAATGTAATCCATCTGAATCACAAAGTCGCCGCTTTTTTTAACTTTACGGTAAGCCGAAATAAAACAGCACTCAGATTTATCGAATATGTTCAATAAGCCCTGCTGTAAAGGCAATCCTGCTCTTAAAATGGTAGCTAAAACTGGCTGTTGTTCCAGAACTTCACATTGCGAAACGCCTAGCGGGGTAGTTACTTCACGGCTTACATAAGCGAGGGATTTACTGATCTCATACGCAAAAAACTCTCCTACACGTTCCAGATTTTTTCTAAAACGCATGGAATCCTTTTGGATGTTCTCATCCCTCATTTCGGAGATAAAAGTATTGGCAATGGATTTAATTTTGCTCAGGTCGAAAATCATCATGTTTTATTGTTTTATAAAGGCCAGGCCCATGAGGTCTAAATTACTGTTTTGGGTTGAGAGTAAGTAACAACTTTATAGATATTTATGGTAGCTTAAAAATAATATTTACTTTAGTTTTGGCTCAGCTAAATCGTATTAGTTGCCTTCCTAACCAAATATAAATCCTTAATACCTATTATGAGCTACATTAAGTTTATCAAAGCTGTATCCCTTAATTGCTTTGCAATGGTTGCGATTTCCAGTATTGCTTTTGGGCAAAAAAATCCTGTAAGTATAAAATCAGAATTGGAATCGATGACAACCATTTCAAATCTTCCAAAGTATACTGATGCTGTTTTAAAGCAGTTTTCTTCTTATGATACAACAGGAAATAACGATGATGGTTTTAGCGGAAAGTATTCTTTTATCAGAAAAAATCCAGATAGCAGCTTAGTTATTTTCGAAGATAAAGGCGCAGGAGTGATTAATCGAATATGGACACCCACGCCCACAAATGATATTATCGATTTCTATTTTGATGGGAGTAAAAAGCCATCCTATTCTATAAATTTCTCCGATTTATTTTCGGGTAAGGTTTATCCCTTCAATTTGCCGCTTTGTGGCAACCAGGTAGGTGGATATTTTTGTTATTTCCCTATCCCATTTAAAAATGGATGCAAAGTTGTTTTCAGGGGGAAGAAATTAGAATTTTATCAAATTCAGTATCGTAATTTCGGTAAAAATGCCAGCGTAAAAACCTTTAACAACAATTTATCTGAGGAAGAAAAAGCAGCATTATCACAGGTAAGTTCATCATGGATAGACATCAAAAAAAATATTCTTTCTGCTTCAGGAATAGAAACTATTGCTGTTGAAAAAAGTATAGTGCCAGGAGAAAATTTAGCTTTAGTCAGCGTTACAAAACCTGGCCGGTTTTTGGGTTTTGAAATCGAAAATGCTAAACAGTTTGAGGGATTAGAAAAGTTGATTGATATTAAAATAACCTGGGATGACGAAAGCCAGCCAGCAGTTTACCTGCCATTGGCTGATTTTTTTGGTTATGCTTTCGGTAAAGTTTCTATGCAAAGTTTGTTAAGCGGCACCGCAAACAACATCAATTATAACTACTTTCCGATGCCGTTTGAAAAAAGTGCCAAAGTAGAATTGATTTATCGAAAAGGAATCCCCAATAGGCATGCAGAACCGTTAAAAATTAAAGCAAGATGGTTTTTTGCACCATTACCACGCAATCCAAAAACGGAAGGAAAGTTTTATACTTTCTGGAATAGCGATAAAAATGCCGCCTTGGGTAAACCACACGTTTTTTTGCAAGGAGAAGGTAGAGGACATTATGTGGGTACAATTTTGCAGGCTCAGGGATTAAATCCAGGCATGACTTTGTTTTTTGAAGGCGATGATTACACCGCAATTGATGGCAAAATGACCATACATGGAACCGGATCTGAAGATTATTTTAACGGAGGCTGGTATGCATTGCTCGATCGTTGGGACCGCAAAATGAGTTTACCACTCCACGGCTCATTGGATTATTCGCTCCCTTTTAGCCGAACTGGCGGGTATAGACTGTTTTTGAACGATAAAATGCCTTTTCTAAATAGTATTTTACATACCATTGAATATGGGCCAGAGCAAAATAATAAACCTGCCGATTACACTTCTGTTGCCTTTTATTATGCGGATAAATTGATTTCTACATCGCAATTGCCTGATGATAAAAATACAACTGTTTTTGTTCCGGATACCATGATGATTTATCCGCAATTAATGAGTTTGAGTTTCAATGGTCAGGCTACTATTGACGGGAATAACTTCATTGGGAAAAATGGTGCGCAAATCCGCATCGATTTACAGGACATTCCGAACGGGAAATATAAGCTGTATGCAGATTTGGAAACAGCATCTGACGGAGCTGAAATTACCTTCTGGCAACGACAAACCAAAATCAGTGAACCCATCTCATTTTACAGCGCACAAAAGGAAGCTAAAAAGAAAATGTTTCTATGTGATGTGGATATTAATGAATTTAGAAATACCATTACGATGCATTTTAAGAATAATAAAGACAAAAATCGTGTAAATATTGGCCGATTGATATTGGTAAAAAATACACTTTAATTCCCTGCGTAGCGGTTCATTTCATCAAAAGCAAGTTTTAGCTTTTTGTATTTTAGATGACTTGAAAGGCTACGGAGCTGCCAATTGCTCAGGAAATATCCGTTTACAAATTTAACAGCGTCTATATAATCTTTTAATGAATGATGAATGGTTTCAGCTGTGAGGTGCTGAAGCGTACCATCGTTTTGGCAGTAGGAATAAACCAATAAAGGCGTTACTTTTTCAAGCTGCAAATCGTACCAGTTAAATGGCGTACAAGTACCGGCCCTAAAACCAGGGTGATCAGGATAGCCCATCGAATAATCGGTTGTAATACCTGAGTTCAATAAGTTGAGGTAACAAATCGGGAATTTTAGTACATCCAGTTGCTGACTGCTCACATTTATTTGTTCTGGCAATATCTTTTTCAGTTTTGATAAGCCTGTTTTAATCTCCTTTATCTTCTCCTTGTCACTCGCACATGGCCGCAGTAAACCAACATTTTTGCTCGCTAAAGTTCTGGAAACGCCATTCACTTTAATATAGTTGTCAGGAACATTTGGGAAATTGATAAAGAATAAGGGATTGATTTGTCTTTTCTCGAAATTGCCGTTCAAATCTGCTAATACCGTTTCATTACTGACTCCCATTCCAGTCAACAGATCGAATTTTGAACTTAAAAAGTTATTCTCTTTGTTAAAAACCGAGCTGAAAAGGAATTTTGTTTTGCTTAAAAAACCATCTGGCACATTTGGGGTAATGCTAAAATTAATGCCTGGCTGATTAACAAACCGTTTATCGTGAAATTTAAATTTTGGATATTTTTTGTGGATCATGTTTTTGATCAGCAGCGCCCACTCATCAATAATTGGTCTTTCTAATATCTTCCATTTGTATTGATAACTTTTATTTGCTTTGAAATCCTCATCCTTTTTCTGATGGAGGTATTCCTCGTAACGGGTTACGATGAAAAAAGAAGCTGCAAAAACATCAAAAGGTAAAGGCGATTTTTCTACAGGAAAAGGAACATCGTATTCGCCGAATAAGGTGGTTTTAAAGGTAATCTCATCAAGTTTGTTGGAAAAAAGAATCGAACTACTTTTAAAGAAAATCTCATCATCAAGTGGTTTTTCGCCATAACTGATTTTAACCTGCTCGCTTTGCAAAAAGTATTGGGCATTCCCGGTAAACTCAACTTCGGTTTTGAGTATATCCTTAAAAATAAAATTGAAGATATATTTTATTCTTGGTGTTAAAACAGAGGAGAATATGATTAAATGCATAACTTATTTAAACAATAGGGCAATGTATAACTAAGATTATTTACAATTTCCCAGCAGAGTGAACTCTTTATTAACGGGATATTAAAACTAGCGGTATTTTAACATCAATTTAATATCTAATACAAAAATTACAATTAAAAGTTTGTAGCGAACTTCTTATCTGGAAAAAGAATTTTCGTGCTTTTACGTGCTTGGGCTTTAACCACATGTACAATACTCATCTGATCATCAAACAGATCGTAGAGAATGGTATTCGTAATTTCTACCGCCTTGAAGCTTGAAATTTTTTCAACTTCCAGGTAAATATTTGTGGCTTCGTGATCTATTTCAAAGCCAATGTATTTCATTGCAACAGGTTTGCCATTCGCCTTAATTTGTAAATGAGAAACAATATATTTTTTAACGATTTCGTCCATCGCAGCTTTCATCCCTGGATTGGAAAGGTCTGTTTTTTGCTTGTATGTTTTTGCTAAAATAGATTCAAAGTCATCTGAGAAAATTCTGCAACTGATTTCTAAAGTTTTGTCCTTCTGATTGAAATTTACCTCGGTAGTGCTCACATGCAAGGGATGTTTTGTTCCTGCTGAAACAGTAAAACAGATACATAAAAATAACCACATTAAGAATTTCACCTTTTTCATTATCGATATTTTGATTGAATCTGAAAACAATAATGCCCAAAGTTACAATTAAAATTTTTGCAAATTTTTCGCGGATTTTATCTTCTAGCTAAGATTTTAGACAGCAAAATGGAATAATGTGAAATTTAACGTCAAGTCTTATTGCTACAACAGTAACATTTTCAGTAAATTGACTGATATTCATGTTAAATTATCAGTTTTTAGAATTATTAATTTAATTTTAAGCTTTAAAAAATCACATCCCGTTTTATTTTAACATTATTCATGCCTTTACAGGATTTTATTTTCTACTTTAAGTTAGGTTGGGAGCATATTATCAGTACAGATGCTTTAGATCATCAACTCTTTATTTTGGCCCTGGTAGCTATATACAGTTACACCAATTTAAAACAGGTATTAATTTTGGTAACGGCTTTTACCATCGGCCATTCATTAACTTTGCTTTTAAGCGTGATGGATGTGATTCGTTTTGATAGTAAATGGGTGGAATTTTTAATTCCCTGTACCATTGTAATTACCGCGGTGAGTAATTTATTTAGAAGGAATTTCTCGATGAAATCGGTCAAAATAAACTACTTTTTGGCTTTAGGTTTTGGATTAATCCACGGAATGGGTTTCGCAAATTCCATTAGGATGATGCTGGCAAAAGATCAGAACATTGGCTGGGGTTTGTTTGGCTTTAATGTTGGCTTGGAAGCCGGACAGGTTTTTATGGTTTTAATTATTTTGATCATCACTTTTATTATTTTTAACTATACCCGAATCAAACGCCTAAGTTGGGTGTTGTTTATTTCGGCAGCCGTATTTAGCCTGGCTTTAAAAATGGCTTTAGAGAGAATACCTTTTTAAGAAACTAACTAAGAATCATGAATAAACTGTTTACATTAACCGGATTGCTACTTTTTTCAGGTGGTTTAGCCATGGCACAAAACATTCAGAATAATCCTGGAAGCAACCACGGAAACAAGTTTGAACAATTGGGCACCATTTTACCCACGCCAAACGAGCAACGTACGGCAAGCGGTGCGCCAGGTGTAAAATACTGGCAACAACGTGCTGATTACAATATCAAATGCGAACTGGATGAGAAAAATTTATTATTAACAGGTTCTGAAACGATTACCTATACCAATAATTCTCCAGATCCACTCACTTATATAAATATACCGTAAATAAAACCATGATGCGGGTAGATTTGCCGGTAGCTTTAAGAACAGGTCAAAAATATATATTTAATATTAACTGGAATTATAAAATTTCTGACCGTATGAGTGTTGGCGGTCGTGGTGGTTATGAGTTTTTCCCTGCAGACGGAAACTACTTATTTACGATGACACAATGGTACCCTCGCTTATGCGTGTATAGCGATTTTCAGGGCTGGCAAAATCATCAGTTTACCGGTAGGGGAGAGTTTGCTTTAACTTTTGGCGATTTCAAAGTGCAAATGACTGTTCCTGCTGATCACTTGGTGGGTTCAACAGGAGAGTGTATCAATTACAGCGCTGTGTTAACACCAACGCAACTGAGCCGATACAATATTGCAAAAACAGCAACTGCACCTGTAGAAATTCAAACGCTTGCTGAAGCAACTGCTGCGGAAGGTAAAAAATCAACAGCTAAAAAAACCTGGGTTTTTAATGCAAATAATGTGCGTGATTTCGCCTGGACTTCTTCCCGTAAATTTATTTGGGATGCCATGCCTCAGAAAATTCAAGCCAATAATAATACCGTAATGTGTATGAGTTTTTATGGTAAAGAAGCTTATCATTTATACAGCAAATTCTCTACACGTGCTGTAGCGCATACCATCAAAACTTATTCAGATTTTACCATTCCTTATCCATATCCGGTAGCGCAAAGTATCGAAGCGGCAAATGGAATGGAATACCCGATGATTTGTTTCAACTATGGCCGTACAGATGCTGATGGAACTTATAGCGAAAGCACTAAAAACGGAATGCTGGGCGTGATTATCCACGAAGTTGGACACAACTTTTTCCCAATGATTGTGAACAGCGATGAGCGCCAGTGGACCTGGATGGACGAAGGTTTAAATTCTTTTGTAGAATATTTAACGGAGGAACTTTGGGATAATAAATTCCCAAGCAAAAAAGGCCCGGCTTACACCATTGTTGATTACATGAAATTGCCAAAAGATGAGTTAGAACCTATTATGACTAACTCGGAAAATATCGCTCGTTTTGGTCCGAATGCTTATTCTAAACCAGCAACAGGTTTAAATATTCTCCGTGAAACCATTATGGGAAGAGAGCTTTTTGATTATGCATTCAAAGAATATTCAAGAAGATGGGCTTTCAAACATCCTGAACCAGCAGATCTTTTCCGTACCATGGAAGATGCCAGTGGCGAGGATTTAGACTGGTTTTGGAGAGGCTGGTTTTATGGAACTGATCCTTGTGATATTGCATTGGATAGCGTAAAGTTTGCCAAAGCTGATTTCCCTAAAGATGTACCAGCGGCGAGATCAAGAATGGTGAAAGTTGAAAAACCTTCGTTGAACGCTTTTGATGATATTTCCAAAATCAGAAACCGTGAAGACAAAAAAATCAGCTTCTATGTTGATAAGAACACGGCGGCTCAGGATTTCTATTACAAATACGACAGAGGATTAGTAACTGTTGATACCACAAAAACAACAAAAACCGAAATGTCTATGCCGTACGAAGTGGTGCCGGAAACTGATCAGGGTAAGTACGCAAATAAATTTCTTTACGAGTTAAGCTTTAGTAACAGAGGCGGTTTAGTGATGCCAATTATTGTAGAATTCACTTACAAAGACGGTACTAAAGAAATTGAT